>JAOUFL010000123.1 GCA_029858245.1 Candidatus Zixiibacteriota bacterium | reverse complement strand
ATAAACATCACAGGACTGCGCTACGGCTTTAAGCATACTTACACTTCCATGCCCCCTGGGTTCCCAGCATTTAAAAATCCTGTTCCCAAAAAAATAGCTGCCATTACAATTAAAAGTGGTATTGGGGTCAATGATTTTATCCTCTAAGGCACCAGCCAGGGTTACTAATTTAAAGATTGATCCGGGTGGATAAACCCCCTGAATGGTTCTGTTAATTAAAGGATGCGCAGGATCATTAACTAAAGATTGCCAGGTCTTCTCGTCCAGAGTCGTGCTGAACTGGTTGGGATCAAAACCCGGCTTGCTCACCAGAGCCAATACCTCTCCATTTTGTGGATCCATTGCCACCAATGCTCCAGAATTAAATTGACTCAGCGCAGATTCCGCTTCAACCTGAAGCTTATAATCTATGGACAAGACCAGATCTGATCCGGTTTTTGAAGGTTGAGATTTTTTATCCTTAAGAGCACCCAGAATTTTTCCGCTTGCGCTAATCTCTAAATAACTTATCCCTTCCTCCCCCTCAAGTAAATCGTTATATTCCTTCTCCAGACCTTCTTTCCCTGTGGCACTTCCTGCTCTTCTGCGTTTCCCTTTTGACTTTTCAATATCCTTCTGGGAAACTTCTCCCACATATCCGAAAAGATGACCTGCCCAGTAAGAGTTGGGATAATCTCTTATCTTCTCGGTTTGATAGATTATCCCTGGAAAATCCTCATTCTGTTCCTCCAGCTTGCTTATGGTCTCAAAATTCACATCCTTCCTTAACCTGATTGGAGTGAACTGATTTACCCAGCTGCTTTTTATCTTTTCCTTTAATGCGGATTCGTCAATGTTCAACACCGAAGAAACTCTTTGGATGAGTTGGTCTAAATCAGGAACCTCATAAGGCAGTAGAAAAAGAGAGTATGTAGTACGGTTGGTAACCATTCTTATATTATTTCGATCAAAGATCATCCCTCTTGAAGCGGGGACGAAGATCAATCTTATTCTATTCTCCTCTGACATTTTGCGATAATATGAGTAATCGATAACCTGCAGAGAGAATAATCTTAAAATCAGTATTATAGCTAAAAGCCCCCAAAAAAAGAGGGTAAGTTTATCCCGCTTATAATAAGAGGTGAGATTATCGGTCATAAACCCGCGTAAAATTTTCAGTTATTTTTTTATCCCTTTTGATCTGTTTATACCACATGATAGCCAATCCGGCCAATGCTGTGTAAAGCGCTGACAGAATAGTATAATTAAAAAAAACGAAAAACGTATAGTTGATATCGAATCCACTGGTTAATATATAGTACCAAAAATCATTCAGGCATACGCATAGAAATATTATTCCCCCTTTGGATAAAATGTTTTCCAAAAACAGATTGTCTTTAACACTTCCTGATAGATACCCTATAGCGGTTTTGACTAAAGCACCAGCTCCCAAAAAAAACGGAGTTGGAAGGTCTAATAATAAACCTTCAATAAATCCGAAAATCGCACCTGAAGATGGACCATAAATTAACCCGACATATACCAGGATAAGTAAAGGCAGATCCAATTTTATCTGTTGAATAGTAAGTAGGTTTGAGAATAACGATTGGTAAATAACAATGATCAGGAGTAAAAAAATTGTATTTGTTATCTTCGACCAGGTAAAATTTCTTATTGGCATTTTAAGATTCAATAAGACTTTATTATAAAAAGTTCTTCCAGCTGAAAGAAATTCACAGCTGGCTTGAGTTTAATAGTTTTGAAAGCCGAATCACTATTCTGTCGCACACTAATTACCCTGCCTATTCTTAAGTTCGGCGGAAATATTCCTCCCAGCCCGGAGGTGAATATCTCATCTCCCGTTTTAATATCCTCCTCCAGAGGTACATTTCCCAAATCTAAAATGATTCCCCCTTTTGATTTCACAATCCCCTGAACTCTACTCCTCTTGTCCAGAGCAGACACCCTGCAATTGGGATGAAAAAGCAACTGAACCACTGAACTTCCTACCAAAACCTCGCTTATCTTTCCCACTAACCCGTTGATATTGATCACGGGCATGCCTTTTTTCAAGCCGTCTTTCTCCCCCAGGTTTATTAATAGAGAGATGGGAAATCTCCCCGGCTCAATTGAGATAACCTTCGTTGGAATTAATTCAAAACTGCTCTTCTGTTTAAATTGCAGTAGCTCTTTCAATCTCATGTTCTCAATTCTCTCTTCCTCCAGTTGATAGTTCTTCAAAGAAAGCTTCATCACCAGTTCGCCTAGAACTCTATTTTTCTGGTTTACCTGGTGTAATTCCTCTATCCGATTGGCTAAGGAATAAAATGGTCCATAGCTGAAACTCAAGGCTATCTCGGTAAAGCCTTTTTTCGTCCTGACCGGTAAAATGAATATCAAAAGGGATAAGATTAAAAGAGCCCAGAAGACAATTGAGCTTCTTCCTTTAAATAATGTGCTGAAATTTTGAGTCAAAGTATTAATCGGTAATAATGGCAATTTTCTTCCCCCTTACCCTTTTATTTCACTCCACTGAATCCAAAATCTCCAGAAGCTCCCTAGGGCTTGTGATCTTCAGCAGGATTTCCCTGTTCTTTTCACTTTTCATTAAATAAGACAAGCGCGCCATTACGTTGAGATGTGCCCCGATAGCATCTTCTGGTGCAACGATCAGGAAGAAAAGGTAAACTGGCTTTTTGTCCATAGCGTCAAAATCGACACCGGACTTAGATCTGCCAAAGGCAATTACTATTCCTTTAACTGCCTTGGTTTTGGTGTGAGGAAAGGCAACACCATATCCCACGCCTGTGGTTACAAGTTTCTCTCTTTCCAGAACATCTTTCAGCACCTCTTCCTCGTTTTTCACCAGTTTGGATCTGGAAGCTAAATTCACCAGCTCTTCAATGACCTCATCTTTGGAGTTACCTTTGAGATCAAATATAATCAAATCCTCACTGCAAAACTTAGACAATTTCATCCCTTACCTCCATTAAGTATTCGTTGAAAATAAACTATACTGTTTGCACATTAGTTAAATCAAGTTCCAATTAATGATTCGTTTTATTTAAATACCTTCATCCGTTTTTATCAGGTATCAGTTCCAATTTCTTTATCGGGGAACAGGTGGTTTTCTTTGAGAAAAACACCCATGTTCCTGAATTTTTCTATCCTTTTACGTCTTAGCTCTTCCACACTGAATAAAGAAAGCTCTTCTATATCTTTCAAAATCTCTCTTTTTAGAATATCTGCAGATTCCTTGTTATTGCGGTGAGCACCCCCCAACGGTTCGGGGATGATTCTGTCTATAACCTTTAGCTCTATCAAATCAAAAGCCGTAAGCCTCAAAGCTTCAGCTGCCTGTGAAGCCCGGGAACTATCTCTCCATAGAATCGCAGCACAGCCTTCAGGTGAAATAACCGAATACCAGGAATTCTCGAGCATCAAGACCCTATCCCCTATACCTATTCCTAAAGCGCCACCGCTGGCTCCCTCACCTACCACACTAATTATAATCGGCACTTTCAATCTTGACATCTCCCTTAAGTTTCTGGCAATTGCCTCTGCCTGTCCCCTTTCCTCAGCTCCAATCCCTGGAAAAGCTCCAGGGGTATCAATTAGAATTACTATGGGTCGCTTGAAGCGGGAGGCAAGTTGCATCAATCTCAATGCCTTCCGGTAACCCTCAGGATGCATCATCCCGAAGTTGTGATAAAGATTCTGTTTGGTATCCCGTCCCTTTTGTTGCCCTATAAAGAGAACAGGTTTTCCATCTATTTTCCCGAATCCACCTATTACTGCTTTATCATCCCTGAAATTTCTGTCTCCATGCAGTTCTACGAAATCCGTGCTCAGCAGTGAGATATAATCCATACTGTGAGGTCTGAGAGGGTGTCTGGCTAATTGAACTCTCTGCCAGCGAGTAAGCCTCGAGTAGATTTCCTCCTGCAATCTATCCCTGCGTTTTTCTAAAAGCTGTATCTCCCTGATTAACTCGATACTCTCGCCGGAGGCAAAATCTTTCATGTCCCGGATTTTCTTCTCCAGGTCTATAATCGGTTTTTCAAAATCCAAATACTGTCCATTCATTTTTTGTTTAGTTTGCTATTTAATCCCTTAGTAAAAAGATAATACGCCAGCATTAAAATCAATATTCCAAGACCCAGAAGCAGATAAGAAAATATTAACTTGTGCCTTCTCGCCAATACGGTCCAGGTAGTTATACTCAATATAATTGAAATAATATAAAAAATCCAGATAGTTAATTTCTGACTGAATCCTTTTTCCAGCATAAAATGAAATAGGTGCCTTTTATCCGCATGATAAAATCTTTTGTTGTTTAATATTCTGCGAAAAAAAGATAAAAATGTCTCAAAGATAGGTATGCCCAGAGCTAAGAGTGGCACGAATATAGCCATAGTAGTATAGCTCTTGACCGGGCAGATAACACCCTCTACAGCAAATACGTATCCTAAATACAGAGAGCCGGAATCCCCCATAAAGATTTTGGCAGGTGGATAATTATATTTGAGAAAACCCAGACAGGTTCCCACCATACCCAGGGAGATAAGCGATACAAGTTTGATATTATGAAAAACCCCCACGCCTAATAAGGTTATTGCCGCGATAACCGAAAGACCTGCGGCTAATCCATCCAGCCCGTCTATGAGGTTAAAAGCATTTATTATAACCAGACACCATAGAAAGGTTATTGGAAAAGAGACCAGCCCCAGGCTTATCGCTTTATAAAAAGGAATGTAAAGTATATTTATCCGAAATCCGAATAAGATTAAAATTAATATAGCCAGTGATTGATATATGATTTTCCATATAGCTTTAAGGCTCTTTAAATCATCATAAACTCCGAGGCAGAAGATCACCGATCCTCCCAGGCTAAATCCTAAAAGATAATTAAAATCAGAGTACAGAATTGCTCCCTCGTGTATTAACACCATCCCGAGGCTTAGATTGAAAGCTAAAAAAATAGCAACTCCTCCTAACCGGGGAGTAGGGTTTTTGTGGATTTTCCTTTCATTCGGGTAATCTAACAGATTGTGACGCATGCAAAACTTTTTAACTGTGTAAGTGAGGATCAGGCTGAAGATAAAAGAACCAAATAGAATAAAGATATAATGCTCCAATTCTTCTCCTTTAATTCAAGCTCAGGTCTTAATTTTTCCAGAAGTCCCTGGCAGGAAGTGTATAAAAGGTAAAAAGATTAAACGAAAAATAATTCCACTGAAGACTAAAAATCTCAATAGTGGATTTGGCTTATAATGCTTCTTAAAAAAATAATACATGCTTCTGTGATGTAGTAACTTAGCCCTTAAGGGATTGTGCGAGGTGGAGCCCCCTATCTTGTGAATAACAGACAAATAAGGGAAATAGAATACCTTCCAGCCAGCTTTTTTAGCCCGCAGGCACAGGTCAACATCTTCGCAGAACATAAAGAATCTTTCATCTAATAAGTCAATCTCCTCCATTATCTTTCTGCGAGCTAAAAGACAGGAGCCTGAAACCCAATCCACCTCACTTATCTGGGAATGATTCATATCTTTAAGAAGATACCTTTTAGATAAAAGGTTCTGCGGGAAAATCCGGTTTAAAAGTGATTGGGAAGAGGAAAATGAGGTGAAATAATCCGGGAAAGTTCTGCATGAATATTGCAATCTACCTTTTTCATCTACCATTTTAGGCCCGCAAATACCTGTTTGAGGATTCTCCTCCATAAAGTTTATCAGCTCCTCCAGATTACCAGCCAAGATCTTCGTATCCGGATTAAGCAAAAGCAGATAACGACCACTGCTTTTTCTAATACCTTGATTGGTTGCCCTGGAGAAACCGATATTCGACTTGTTTTCTATCAGCTTTACTTGCGGAAAGATTTTGTTGATCCAGTTTTTGATATCCTCTTTTGGCGAGTTGTTTACCAGCCAGGTTTCCAGCTTAAGATGGGTATTATGGGCATATACGGAATCCAGACAATCTCTTAAAAATTCATCAGCTTTATAGTTAACTATTATAATCGATAAATCTATATCCGCCTCAACTTCATCGGGACAATTAAATTCCTGACCGGTCGGATTTATCACAGGATTCATAATCTTCCTAATAAACTTAAGATTCTAAGTTTCCACACCATCCACACGGCTTCTCGAACGATTTTCTTGGACATTTTCGATTCTCCCGCTCTGCGATCTACGAAAATAATGGGTATCTCTTTGATTTTGAAACCGTTTCTCCAGGCACGGAAGCTCATCTCAATCTGAAAAGCATAACCATTCGAATGTATGTTGTCCAAACCAATTTTTTCCAGTACATTTCTTCTGAAACATTTAAACCCTCCGGTTGAATCCCTGACGGGTAGTCCGGTAACCCATCTCGCATAGACATTAGCATAAAAAGAGAGCAGCAGCCTGCTGATGGGCCAGTTTACCACATTAACCCCTTTGATGTAACGAGAACCCAGTACCAGGTCAGCTTCTTTTATAGCATTGAGAAAATCCGGTATGTAATCCGGGTTATGAGAAAAATCGGAATCCATCTCAAAAATACAATCATATCCGTTTTCCAGAGCATAGTGAAATCCTGTAATATAAGCAGTGCCCAGCCCGGTTTTTTCCGCTCGCCGGATCAGTTTAATCCTGGAGTTATTGGAATTTAACTCCTCAACTATTTTAGCGGTACCATCTGGAGAATTATCATCTACCACTAAAACTTCAATCCGGGGATCCTTTTCTAAAACCAGAGGGATGATTTTACCAATATTTTCTTTTTCGTTGTAGGTTGGTATGATGATCAGGATTTTCATTCTTGGATACTTCTCTCTTCCTTTACTCTTTGTACGATTAGAAACGTGAATACCAAAACATAAAAAACTGCTGTCAATAGACTGCTAGTTTTCCCTATATTGAATGGCCTTGAATCATAAACCAGCTCTATGGAATGCTTGCCTTTTTCCAGGCGGATGGCTCTGAAGATATAATCCGCAGTGTAGATTTTGGTTTCCTTGCCATCTACCAGAGCCTTCCAGGAGGGATAGCTGTTCTCGGAGAGCACAAGAAAACCGGGCGCGTTTGTCTCAGCTTCAATTTTCAGCGAATTGATTTTAT
>JAOUFL010000121.1 GCA_029858245.1 Candidatus Zixiibacteriota bacterium | reverse complement strand
TCAACATCTCACGACACGAGCTGACGACAGCCATGCAGCACCTGTACACCGGTCCCGAAGGAGGACCTTGTTTCCAAGGCTTTCCGGCGTATGTCAAGCCCGGGTAAGATTCTTCGCGTTGCATCGAATTAAACCACATGCTCCACCGCTTGTGCGGGCCCCCGTCAATTCCTTTGAGTTTCAACCTTGCGATCGTACTCCCCAGGCGGGGCACTTAATGTATTAACTTCGGCACTGATCCATTAAGAACCAACACCTAGTGCCCAACGTTTACCGCTAGGACTACCAGGGTATCTAAGCCTGTTTGCTACCCTAGCCTTCGCACCTCAGCGTCAGTATCGGGATAGAAAGCCGCCTTCGCCACCGGTGTTCCTCCTGATATCTACGCATTCCACCGCTACACCAGGAATTCCACTTTCCTCTCCCGTACTCAAGACAGATAGTTTCAAACGCAGTTTCTCTGTTAAGCAGTGAAATTTCACGTCTGACTTATCTGCCCGCCTACGTGCCCTTTACGCCCAGTGATTCCGAACAACGCTCGCTCCCCCCGTATTACCGCGGCTGCTGGCACGGAGTTAGCCGGAGCTTCCTCTGTGGGTACCGTCAGTCCCGCCAAAGGCGGGATATTCTTCCCCACTAACAGGAGTTTACATTCCGAAGAACTTCATCCTCCACGCGGCGTCGCTGCGTCAGCCATTTGGCCATTGCGCAAGATTCCCTACTGCTGCCTCCCGTAGGAGTCTGGGCCGTATCTCAGTCCCAGTGTGGCCGGACACCCTCTCAGGCCGGCTATCCATCATAGCCTTGGTGGGCTGTTATCTCACCAACAAGCTAATGGAACGCGGGTTCATCTCAAAGCGCTTCTTGCGAAGCTTTAAACCCGAATAGATGCCTTTCCGGGATATTACCAGGTATTAGATCCCCTTTCGAGGACTTATCCCTAACTTTGAGGCAGATTACCCACGTGTTACTCACCCGTTCGCCGCTTTCCACACCCTGTATTGCTACAGGGAGCTTCTCGCACGACTTGCATGTATGAGGCACGCCGCCAGCGTTCGTTCTGAGCCAGGATCAAACTCTCCGTAAAAATTTATCAACTAATCCAAAAGGATTATGTTGTTCGAAATTAAAGACCCGCACCATCTCTTTTCTGTCTATGCACGCTATTTGATTTTCAAAGAACACTCTCTAAAACGTAAAAAAATGTCTGCCTACAATTATCGCTTTTTTGGCAGACATTTAATATAATCTATCTGCGATATTTGTCAAGGAAATTCTTTAAGAATTTTCAAAGAATACTTTTTTTTAATCAATTATTGTTTTTCCTTTCGCCGCGGGGCATTATTCAGCTCCCTGTAACTCTATCGGCAAACTCATTATAATGTTTATATTTAACCTTGTCAAGCTTTATTTCAGGTTTTTCTAAAAATTATACATATTGAGTTTTGTTTTGTTTGAAAATATTTTTATTTTTTATTAATATATATTCATATAATAGTAATCCCACCTTGCCTAAATATAGTTTACAATTCAGGTTAAGGTTAATCTTGATTTGCTTTTGGTGGAACAGGCATCCTGCCTGTTCTGTCGTAGAGCAACCCGACAGATCTTGCCTGCATTTATTGACCCCTCTCCTTTCTCAGGAGAAGGCTTCGTCGTGAGTTTCCCTCGTTCTGAGCCGTCTTCGACCTGAGTTCAGAGCCGAAGGTCAGTGTCAAAGACAACCGAACAGATAGGTTAAGGTTTAATATAAGAAACTTTAAAGAAAGGAGAAAAAAATAAGTTAATGAGGATTTTAAATCTGACTATCAAACCCTCCATAATCGGTAAGGCGTATAGGGAAGGTAGATAATCTTGTTTTTACAGCCACCGACCCGATTCGAACGGGTGACCTAGTGATTACGAATCACTTGCTCTACCAACTGAGCTACGGTGGCGAAAAAAAACCAGTTTAACAGTTTAATAGTTTTAATGTTTAAAAATTTAAAAACCTAACCTTTTAAACTCATAAACTGCATTAAAAATGCCACCCCCCAGAATCGAACTGGGGACACACGGATTTTCAGTCCGTTGCTCTACCAACTGAGCTAGAGTGGCAATTTACACACAAGAAACTATCTTACTAAATCGGCAATTTATGTTTTATCACCACTTTGTCAAGTGAAAAAAGGCTAATCTCTATTACTGTAAGAAGCTTCATCTGTTATTTATATTAACAAAAAGAAAGAATTGTTTATTCTTTTTTTAACTAACCACTAATCACCAATCACTAATCACTGTTTTTTTATACTGCGCCCAGAGGGATTTGAACCCCCAACCATCTGATCCGTAGTCAGGCGCTCTATCCAATTGAGCTATGGGCGCATTTTTAAGAATACGTGAATCGCTCGCAGGATAATATATGTCTATAGTCTCGGAGATGTCAAATATTTTATTAAATTAAAATGCAGGAGCGCGGTATACCATGTTCCTGCATTTACACATACTGAAACAATCTTTTAAGACAAAAGGTCAATATTAAAAATATCAGTAACATCAGAAAGGTTATCTGACATTACTATTAAATTCTAAAATTATCCGGCCTATTCTCCATTTTTTCTTATTGTCCCTTCCTGCTTCCGCATATAAGTCGGAATCTCCAGGTCATCCTGCGAGAATATAACTTCTCTGTTTTTGGGAACCAGAATCTGTTGAGCTGGATTCTCTTTTTTAATCGCTTTTGGTTTTTCAAAAACCAGCTTGCGTGAGGAGAAGAGGTCCTGTTCAAATCCCTTTTCTCTATTGTTGCCTGAATCTCCAAAACCGGTTGCGATAACCGTTACCCTGACCTCGTCTCTCATAAACTCATCAATCACCGCTCCCCAGATGATATTAGCCTCAGAACCAGCAGCTTCCATTATTACTGACGATGCCTCATTGACTTCATGCAAAGTCATACCCAGACCACCGGTTACATTAACCAGGACACCCTTGGCACCGGAGATGGAAATATTCTCCAGTAGAGGACTACATATGGACTTCTGGGCTGCTTCTTTTGCTCTATTCTCACCAGAGGCATAACCAGTTCCCATAAGTGCATCTCCCATCTCGGACATAACTGTTTTAACATCTGCAAAATCCAGGTTGATCAAACCTGGAACAGTTATCAGGTCGGATATACCCTTGGTAGCCTGAAGAAGAACCTCATCTGCGAATCGGAAAGCTTCCAGCAGGGTAGTCTCCTTCTGTACCACAGATAATAATTTTTGATTGGGTATAACAATCAGAGTATCAACCTTTTGTTTAAGTTCTTCCAATCCCTGAAGAGCTTTCAGCATTCTTTTCTTACCCTCGAAATCAAAAGGTTTGGTAACTATGGCAATAGTCAGGGCACCTAACTCCTTAGCTATTTCTGCTATAATTGGCGATGCACCGGTTCCAGTTCCTCCTCCCATACCCGCAGTAATAAAAACCATATCAGCACCACTTAGAGCTTCAGTAACAAGCTCTCTATCCTCCTCAATGGCACTCCTGCCTATTTCCGGATTGGAACCTGCTCCCAATCCCTTGGTCAGGTTAGCTCCGATTTGAAGCTTATGAGCAGATCGAGAAGTATCCAGAGCCTGAGCATCAGTGTTTATAGAAATAAACTCCACTCCAGCCAGTGACGCATCGATCATCCGATTGATTGCGTTACCTCCCGCACCACCCACTCCCACAACTTTCATTCGAGCATACTCCTGTACCCCCATATCTAATTCAAACAGCATACCGACCTCCTGTCTTTAAAAATAATTTCATAGATATTCTCCAAAAATTCCTTTAACCTTCTGCGCAATTCTACTAAGAAATTTCCCGTTATTTATCTTCCTGTATTTAACCCTGTTATTATCCAGACCATATAGTATTAAACCTATTGCTGTGGAGTTGATAGGATTTGCAGAAATATCCAAAAGACCTGAAACCCCTTTAACCTCACCTTCCCGAACTGGCATATCAAAAACCTGCTCGGCTAAATTTTCTATACCTTCTAAAAGAGAGCCTCCTCCTGTGAGCACTATACCTGAAGTCAGTATATCTGAGTAATTACTCTTTTTTATTTCCCTTGCTGCCAGGCTAAAAATCTCTTCCATTCTCGGCTCGATTATGGCAGAAAGAATATTTCTGGAAACCTCTTTCGGTTCTTTTGCCCCGACTCCGGGAACTCTTATCATATCTTCGGGGTCTGCTAAAGAAGTTAAGGCACATCCGTAATTCTTCTTTAGCTCCTCAGCTTGTTCTACTGGTGTTCTAAGTCCTATAGCCAGGTCGTTGGTAACGTTTCTGCCGCCTAGACTGATAACTGCAGTATGTCTTATGTAACCATCATAGAAGATGGCAACATTGGTAGTGCCCCCACCTATATCTATCAGGGCAACTCCCATATCAATCTCCTCTGGCGCAAGCAGTGCCTTACTGCTGGCTAAGGGCTCCAAAACCAGGTCCAGTAGTTCATAGCCGGCTCTTTTAATGCTTTTGTGGATATTCTGGGCAGTGGTGACTGAACCAGTTACTATATGCACTTCAACTTCCAATCTCGTTCCACTCATTCCTCTTGGGTCTTTTATCCCGCTTTGATCATCCACCGTAAATTCTTGAGGAAGAACATGGATTATCTCCCTGTCCATAGGAATAGCCACTGTCTTGGCTGCTTCAACCGCCCTGTCTATCTCAGCATCACCTATCTCCTTATCGGATTTGGTAACTGCTATAACTCCCCTGCTATTGATGCTGCGTATATGGTCTCCTGCTATCCCGGCATAGAGCGAATCCACTTCGATCCCGGCCATAAGCTCTGCATCCTGAACCGCTTTTATGATCGAGTTAATCGTCTGCTCCAGGTTAACGACGACACCACGTTTCAAACCCTCAGCTGGTGCGTTCCCTACCCCTATTATCTTCAATTCCTCTTCACCAACCTCTCCAATCACTGCAGCAATCTTGGTTGTACCTATATCCAGACCCACTAAAACATTATCTTTACCCATATTATACCTCTTTTAAGAACTCTTTTTTATGCCCGTAAAAATCATCTGGTCTTTAAATCTTAAATCCAATCTGGAATATCCTTCAAGATTTATATCTTTATTTAGTTGTAGGTACCGTTTAAATTTTTCCTTGAGGTTGTCTGTGCCAAAAAAGAGTTCTGCACCAGACTTTATCAGAACGACTACCAGATTATTCCTGTCCTCAAAATTTATCTCTGAGATCTCCCAGAGAAATGAAGGATTTACTTCTTTTATTATATTATAAAAAGACAAAGCGATTTGTATTTCAGTATCCACAATTTTAGTATATGGTTTTAAATCTTTGAATCCTGCACAATTGAGCAAGGGTAAATCATAACTAAAGTTATCTTTCATTGGGATGACCTCTCCCTCGAGAGTTAGACCATATAGTTTTGACATGGATTTGGAAATCACTAATAGGTCTGGCTTTTTCTCTTCCACTCGTATCTGTATCTTTCCTGGAAGAATTCTTTTAAAAGTAACTTTCTTCACCCTTCTATCCGCTTCTATCCTTTTTGAAATATCAGTCAGGTTAGCAATAAAAATGCTCCTGTTTAATCTCAGTTGTGAATATTTTAAAATCTCATCTTTGCTTAAGTCTTCATTACCAGTTATTTCAATAACCTTTAATCCAAATATTGATGAGCGAGTTAGAAAAAGTTCCGTTGTCCTGACCCATAACAAGATTAAAGCTAAACTTCCTATTAACGCAATCTTCTTCATCTCTTACTCTCGTTTAAGGCAGAATAAAGCATTTCCCCTACCCTGTAGATATCCCCCGCCCCCATAGTTATAACTAAATCATTTTCTTTTACCACTTTCAACAGGAAAGGAACTATATCTTCTTTCCGGGGTATGTAGTAAACTTCTTTATGTCCAAATTCCTTTGCTGAAGAAGCAACCAGCTCGCCTGTAATTTCAGGAATTGGTTCTTCTCTGGAAGGGTAGATATCAGACACAATCAAAATCTCTGAATCAAAAAATGATTTACCGAACTCTTTGTGAAAATCCTTAGTCCGGGAAAAAAGATGGGGTTGAAAAACCGATATTATCCTTTTTCCCCAGCCCTCTCTTGCTGCTCTGAGCGTTGCTTTTATCTCAGTAGGATGATGGGCATAATCATCTACCATCATTACACCCTTTATTTCTCCTTTTATCTCAAATCTCCGGTTGACTCCTTTAAATTCAAATAAAGCCTTTTTCATGATTTCAAATGGGATATCAAGCTCTAACCCTACACATATAGCTGCCAGGGAGTTTTTTACGTTGTGAACTCCAGGTACATAAAGGATTATTTCTCCCAATTCTTTATCTTTGTATTTAACCTTGAAACTACTTTTATTTTCAAAGAAAGAAATGGAATAGGCTATTAAATCTGCCTGTGGGACAAGACCATAGCTGATTATTGGCCTTTCAATTGCTGGAATTATCTCCTGAATGGTCGCTTCATCCAAGCACAGAATCACACTTCCGTAAAAGGGCACCTTGTTTACAAATTTTGTAAATACCGACTTGATCTCTTCTAAATCTTTATAATAATCTAAATGCTCAGCTTCCAGGGTAGTAACCACAGCTATAGTAGGGGTAAGTTGGAGAAAAGACCGGTCAAACTCATCTGCCTCAGCCACCAGATATTCACCCTGCCCCAGCTTTGCATTACTCCCAAGATTTTTTACTCTACCACCCACTATTATTGTGGGATCCAAACCCGCCTCGCTTAAAATCTGCCCGATCATGGAGGTGGTGGTGGTTTTGCCATGGGTTCCAGCCACTCCAATCCCGAATTTTAGCCTCATTAGCTCACCTAGCATCTCTGCTCTTCTTATTACGGGTATCTTGTTTTCCCTGGCAGAGATAACCTCAGGATTTGTATCTCTGACTGCGGAGGAAATAACCACAACATCCACTCCAGATAGATTCTCTTTTTTATGACCAATAAAGATTTCGATCCCTAATTTCTCTAACCTCTCCGTTGAGTCAGAGCTTCTAAGGTCCGAGCCTGTGACTTTATAACCTAAATTCAAGAGTATCTCAGCTATGCCACACATCCCTGTTCCACCTATACCTACAAAATGAAGTTTTTTTATCTTTTTAAATTTCATCTGCTTTTTTTATGGAAGCGATATCACTGTTTTACCTTT
>JAOUFL010000120.1 GCA_029858245.1 Candidatus Zixiibacteriota bacterium | reverse complement strand
GGAATAATAGTGGGTACCTATTCCTCCTGGTTTGTAGCCTCCCCCATTGTGGTGGAATGGGAGAAAAGATCCCCCAAGAGGTTTAAATAGTAGACAGTAGAGATTAGATAGTAGATAGTAGAAAGGGAAAATAGATTTAGAATAAAAGGTTAGGCGTTTAATCCGACAAGCTGATTCGTAGGATTGAACGTCCTTTTTTATTTAGTGTAGGGATAGAACATCATTCTGTCCTTGTTTTTTCAAAAGGTAGATAGTTTTCGCTGGTGATGACACCAACGAAGAACAACCGTAGGGCAGACCTTCGGGATTGATTTTTTCACAAGGATAAAAACAGGAGTAGAGACACATGGCTATGCGTCTCTTGATTATTTGTAGGGGCACGGCTTACCGTACTCCTACAATTTCTTTATCTCCTCAATAGCCTTCTGGGTTAAAGCTGCCCGGTAAGCTAATCCCCCGGAGCCGGTTTCTAATAAAATAGGCTTTAAAGAAGCCAGCTCTTCCAAACTTAATAAATTAACCTCTTTTATTTCCCTTTTGTCGATTGGCTGTAGTATGCCTGAAAGATATTGTGCAGTGAAGATATGAGAGGTCCATAACACCTCTTTATCTACACCAGAAAAGGTAACTTCGATTCTCAATATGTATCTTTTGAGTTTTATGATTGTCCCGGTCTCCTCATATGCCTCTCTTAAAGCTGTTTCCTCTAAACTCTCATTGGGTTTCCAGCCCCCGCTGGGTGCACGATAAAGCCCTTCTCTATACCAGGGTTTGGCAATGACGATTATTTTTCCTTCTTTAAAAATAAACAGGGTTATGTCAGAATTTCTGCCATCCCGCATGCTTTCAGTAAGATTCTTAAATTCCTTTGAATCCAAGGGGAAAAACATCTTAAGAGATGTGGGGTTGCCATATTTTTTTTCTATCTCTGTTAAATCTTTTAACATCGGTGATTTTTGCAGTGGTTCAAAATTTTGAATCCAACATCTTCATAATCGGGATTATCTCTTCCTGCAAGGGAAGAGTAGTCACCTCGGCCTCTTTTTCCTTTACGTAAACATTTACCTCAGACCTGATTCCAAAATCCGACAGATAAATTCCCGGCTCTACGGAGAAACCTACTCCGGGGATTATTCTCCTTTCGTCTCTTGTTTCCAGATTATCGATATTTACGCCATTTCCATGCCCTTCCGTTCCTATGCTGTGACCTGTTCTATGGGTAAAATAATCTCCATAGCCTGCTTTTTGAATGAAATCTCTGCAGACCTGGTCTACTTCCCATCCTTTTACCTCTTCACCTTTAGACCATTTTTCTTTGAGAAAATCCAGGGCAACATCCCTGGCATCTTTCACGACTTTGAATATCCTTTCATATTTTTCAGGCACCTTTTCTCCGGCATAGCCTACCCAGGTTATATCCGCATAAACGGATTTTTCCTTTTTCATCTTTGCCCAGATATCCAGAAGCACGAGATCCCCCCGTTTTATTATCTTACTCTCGGTCCGAGTTGGGGAATAATGTGGATTTCCGCTGTTTTCATTTACCGCACAGATGACCGTATCCTCTGTTTCCATTCCTGATTCTGTTAGGGTATTCATTATGAACTGAACCACTTCAAATTCATTCACCTCTTTATTCTCGGATATCTTATGGGTGATAAAACTGAAGGCCTCATCTTTTATTCGCATAAGATTTGAGGCTGCTTCCTTATGAGAGAGATACTGCTGATTATCCCAGCGTGCCTGGAAGTACTGAACCAGGTCAGCCGAGGAGACTACTTCCACTCCCAGACTCCGTATCAGCTCGATTGTCCCGGCATCTACTCTGGAAACGTAAGGGATGTTATTCTCATTAGAATATTCCATCGCCACTGTTTTTAACCCCTTCAGGGTCTCTTTCAATTTTTCTCTTAAGTCCTTCCAGCTAACATAGGTGATTATTTTCCCGGGTAACTCTTTAAAACCTTTTTCTTCGATTTTGTGCACCAATGCAATTGGTTCCCCTTCGGCTCTTATCAGGTAATACCATCTTCTGGTTTTCATCCCTTTGAGGTTAAGGAAATCAACTGCTATGGGATTAATCCCTCTGAAATCGTATAAAAGCCAGGCTGGGAAATTGTTCTCTTTCAGATATTTTTGAACCTGTTTGACTTTGCTCTCCAATACCAACTTCTCTCCTCCTACCTTAAGGGGACAATGAACCAGGTATGAAAAGAAGATTAATAAAAATATTATTCCTGTTCTGATTTTATTCATTCGATCGGAATGACACAGATGAATTCCAGAATCGCTCTGGAGTTATTTAAGAATTGGTGTTTTTCGCCACCGGGAATGAAGATAACATCCCCTTCTTTCAGGGGATAGGTTTTACCCTCCCAGAGGAGTTTCCCCCTGCCCTTTTTGACGAAAACCTCGTGCTCCCATTTATGAGAATGATAAGGGGTGTGCCCACCTGGTTTTATCTCCGGAACCCTGAGGGCGAAGTTGGGCGCACCATCTTCTTTTTTTATAACCCATCTCATCCTGACACCTTTTGCTTCAGGCTCCTCAATTTTTTCAGCTTTGACCTTTTTATAATGGGTTATCTTCATACTGCTCCTTTCTTTTTTAAAATTAAGTTAATATAAAATCTGATCTTCAAGAAAACAAATCAAATTTGATTATTTCTAATTAAGGGGAGAGCAGTTTTATGTTGATTTTAATCCCTGATAACATTATCATTCATGAGCTGAAAAACACTTTAAAAGAGGAGAGTTATGCAGGTTTTGCCTTTGAAGAAAGGGATAATATATGGTCCGGTAAGCTCGAGGAGATTGGGTCCTTCACTGGGAGTCAACCTTATGCCCACCGGGCATAAGCTATGTTCCTATAACTGTATCTATTGCCATTACGGTTTCACGGACATACATTCGATGAAGCTGGATGATAAAATTGAGCATATTCCTACACCGCTGGAGGTAAAAAGGGCATTGGAAGACTATTTAGAAAAAGATAAAAACATTGATTATATTACCTTCTCTGGAAACGGAGAGCCAACTCTTTATCCCTGGTTCTCCGAGGTGGTGGATGTCGTAAAAAAAACCAGAGACAGGTATGTTCCTTCAGTTAAAGTGGCAATTCTCTCCAATTCATCCACTGTCGACCGTCCGGACATAAGAAAAGCATTGGGAAAATTAGATATCAGGATTATGAAACTGGACTGCGGTACTGAAGAAACCTGGAGGCATTTGAATAATCCTTTTAAGGAATTGAACTACACAAAAATGATTGAGGGTCTGAAACAGCTTAAGGGGATTATAATTCAGACAATGTTTCTCAAAGGGAGGGTAGACAATACTAAAGATGAAGAAGTAGATGTGTGGATTTCGAGGTTAAAGCAGATAAAACCCGAAGATGTTCAAATTTACACCTGCGACCGCCCGGTACCGGATAAAGGGATTGAAAAAGTTCCCAAAGAGGTAATGCAAAAAATTGCGGAAAAAGCTGAAAGGGAGGCTAAAATACCAGTAAGGGTTTTTTGAAGGCTGATATTTCGTAGTGCGATCCTGCTTGTCCCGCAGTAAGCGGGATCAGGGTCGCTGTGGTATGTGGACAGAACGATGTTCTGTCCCTACAGAAGATTAGCATCTCCACGTTGCCCTCAACGTGGGTGGACTATTTGATGAGAAGTAGGGAAAAGTCAATATGAAAGAATGCGACAACTTAAAAGGAAATTTAGCCAACTGTAATTGCACGTATGAGCCTTGCAGCAGAAAGGGGAGATGCTGTGAGTGCCTGAATTATCACTGGAGCTCCAAAGAGCTGCCTGCCTGCTTTTTCCCCAATGAGGTAGAAAAAACCTACGACCGGTCATTAAAAAGATTCCTGCAGTGTTATAAGTAATTTTTGGAGTGCATCAACTTGTCAACTTTGATCTTGAGATCGAATTTGACCTTGAGGTTGATGCTATATAAAAAGCAAGAGCAAGCTCTTGCACTCCAGAAAGAAAACAGACCTCTTTATCTATCCTAATGATTGATATGGAGTGCATCGTCCGTGACGATGCCAAAAATTCTGGTGGGTCAGGCATCCTGTTTGACCAGAACAGGCAAGATGCCTGTTCTACAAATTAAAGAGAGACGTATCCGATGTGTCTTTCTATCTTAAAACCTTTTCCCGGCCTGCTCCCTTGAAATGAAGGGGAAAATTTATAAAAAAAACTTGACAAAAATTTATTTTGGTGTTTCTTAATAGGAATTTGTTTGTGAAGGATTTCACTTACTTGCCTCCTGATGTTTGAAAGTTGAACGGTTAGCTAAGGAGCTGATACCGGTTAAATATGCCAAGTGATTATGCTTATGTAGGACTTTTTCTTTTATTCGGGGTTCTATTTGTTCTTTTTGTTTTTATTCTTTCCAGACTAATTGCCCCTTATAAACCCAATCCGGTTAAAAAGGAAAATTACGAATGCGGGGAGGTGCCGATCGGGCAGGGGTGGATTCAGTTTAATGTTCGCTATTATCTTTACGCCATAATCTTCGTGATTTTTGATGTGGAGGTTGTCTTTTTGTTCCCCTGGGCTGTGGTTTATAGAAGCCTGGGGTTTTTTGCCTTTATCGAGATGCTGATATTTATTGCCATTCTTTTGTTCGGGCTGATCTATGTGTGGAAAAAAGGAGCTTTGAAATGGGTGTGATGAATAAAGTTCCGGTTTACGTGGAGAAACTGCCAGGCGGGGCAATCATAACCACCAAGCTGGATGACTTGCTGAACTATGCACGTGCCAGCTCGATGTGGTATCTGCTGTTCGGTTTAGCCTGCTGTGCGGTTGAGTTAATGGCTACAGGAGCATCCCGATACGATTTTGACCGATTCGGGATGTTCTTCAGAGCCTCACCCAGACAAGCAGATCTGATGATTGTGGCAGGGACTTTAACAAAGAAAATGGCACCGCGCGTAAGAAGGCTGTATGACCAGATGCCCGAGCCAAAATATGTAGTAGCTATGGGAGGATGCACCATTACAGGGGGACCTTTTTATTATGATTCCTACAGCGTGGAAAAAGGGGTGGGACATATAGTTCCGGTAGATGTATATGTGCCGGGATGTCCTCCCCGACCTGAATCTCTTCTGGAAGGGTGCATAAAACTGCAGGAGAAGATAAAAAAACAGAAGATTAAAGATTGGGCATAAGACATATAAAAAGATAATGAACTCGGAAGATATTAAAAATATACTCAACCAAAAATTTGCAGATAAGCTGAAAGAAGCTAAGATAACCGGTTTTGAGCCCTCACTGATAGTGGAGAAGGATTCCCTGATAGAGATTTGCAAGTATGCCAGGGAATCCGACAGTCTTTTATTCAACCTTCTTTCCTGTATGTCCGGAGCAGATTATGCGGACAGATTTGAGGTTGTTTATCTTTTATTCTCCTTTACCCATAAACATAAGCTGAGCTTGAAAGTCCAACTGAACAAAGAAAATCCGGAAGTGGAATCTGTGACTTCAATCTGGCAGGGGGCTAATTGGTATGAAAGGGAGATCGCCGAGCTTTTTGGAATAAAATTCAAGAACCATCCCGATCCCAGACCTATTCTTTTACCCGAGAACTGGAATGAAGGTTATCCTATGAGAAAGGACTGGGAGGGAAAAGATTTTAAAAGGATGCCGGAATTCAAATGAGTCAGGAGATATCAGAGCTACATACTGAAGAGTTTTTCGTGAATATGGGACCCCAGCATCCCAGCACGCACGGGGTACTACGTCTCCTTCTGAAGATGGATGGAGAGGTGGTGCTGGATATGGTTCCGCACATAGGCTATCTGCACCGCTCGCTGGAGAAGATCGCTGAAAACCGCACCTATCTTCAGTTCATCCCCTTCACAGACAGGATAGATTATGTTTCTGCTATGTTCTGCAACCAGTCATTTTGTATGGCAGTTGAGAAGTTAGCTAATATACCAGTTCCGGAAAGAGCAGAATATATACGAGTGATAATGGTGGAGTTAAACCGTATCGCCAGCCACCTGATCTGGCTGGGAACTTTCTCACTGGATCTGGGAGCAATAACCCCCTTCCTCTACTGTTTCAGGGAAAGGGAGATGATTCTGGATTTGTTTGAGATGACCTGCGGACAGAGGATGACCTTTAACTATATGAGGGTAGGCGGGTTATCGCGGGATATTCTTCCTGAATTTGTTTCCAAGGCTAAAGAGTTTGTCAATTATTTTCTGCCCCGGGTAGATGAATATGAAGATATACTCACCAACAACCCGATTTTCCTAAGCCGGACCAAAGGGATCGGGATACTGGATCAAAAAACAGCTATTGATCAGGGAGTTACTGGTCCCTCCCTTCGGGGTACGGGTTTAAAATGGGACCTGAGAAAAGAAGAGCCTTATTCGGTTTACCATAAATTTAATTTCGAGATACCCACAGCGAAAAATTCAGATGTCTGGGATAGATATATAGTAAGGATAAGAGAGATGAGGGAATCTGCCAAGATAGTAAGGCAGGTTCTGGAGGGGATACCGGAGGGTCCTGTAAAAACCAAAACACCTGCAGTATTCAAACCACCAGAAGGAGAGGTTTACTCCCGCATAGAAGCTCCCAGAGGAGAGATGGGTTTTTATATAGTCTCGGATGGCTCGCCCAAGCCTTACAGGGTGAAGATAAGAACCGGGTCTTTCTCCAATTTAACGGTATTACCCATAATCTCCCGCGGCTGGAAAATAGCAGACCTGGTGGCAATATTCGGCAGTATAGACGTGGTTCTACCGGAGGTAGACAGATAAGATAAAAATGTTGGAATTAAGTAATCTTTTGCAAAACATATATCTCTGGGCTGAAAGTCTTTTTTCCAGCCGGGGGATACCTCTGGTGATTCTCCAGATTATCTCTATGATTATTGTTGCCGGGATAATCCTTGCCTTTATATCCCTTTCAGTACTGTTTATGGTCTGGTGGGAGAGGAAAGTATCGGGCCATATGCAGTCCAGGTTCGGACCGATGAGAACTGGCTGGCATGGCTGGCTACAGACGATTATGGATGCTATAAAGCTGATTTTAAAGGAGGATACCACACCGGGAACAGCAGATAAAGTCACATACTTTTTGGCACCTATTATCGTGTTTGTGGCTGCTTTTATGGCTTATATCTGCATCCCTTTTGGAAATGGTTTAATAGTCAAGGACTTGAACATAGG
>JAOUFL010000119.1 GCA_029858245.1 Candidatus Zixiibacteriota bacterium | reverse complement strand
ATCTGGATATACTTACCATTACCAAAACAGGAGTGGGTGATTTCATAACCGTTCCGCACCCGTCACCCGATACTGGATTTTTCAGCTGGACACCGGACCTCTCAGACACTCTCAACTCACCATACCTTGTCACTTTTATAGTGGACGATGGAACCGGCTTATCAGATACAGGAGAGGTTTCGATCAGAGTAAAGTCGCAAGCAGGTCCTGTTACTGGCAATGAAGGTGATCTGAATGGAGATGGTAAAATCGATGTTAGTGATGCAATATTTTTAATCAACTTTCTTTTTAAAGGAGGACCTGAGCCAAATCCACCTTCAGCTGGTGATCTTAACTGTGATTGTGTTACCACAGTTTCGGATATAATCTATTTAATCAATCGTTTGTTCAGAGGTGGACCACCGCCCCAGATAAGATGTAATCCGGGGGACGTCGATTATGATGGGTACATTAACATACCTGATGTAATATATTTTATCAATTATCTTTTCCAGAGCGGTCCGGCTCCCAGATCTATGAAATCAACTGATATTAATGCGGATTGTGCAGTTGATATAGTAGATCTGGTTTATCTGATTAATTTCCTTTTCCGCGGAGGTCCCATACCTTTACCTGGATGTGTAGGCTGTGATGGCTCTTCCTATAAAGATGCACCTCCAGCTTTAGCAGAAGTTGAGTTTCTAAAGGCAGGTGAAGGAAATGAATTGATAGAGATACCTGTTAGGGCAAATTTTGGAGTTTTGGTTGCGGGAGTTCAGATTTTAGTTGAATTTGATCCGGAACAATTCGAGCCTGTAGAGCCGGTCTTAACTGAGCGAAGCCTGAACCTCGCGCTCTTTTCCTCGAATAAAGGTAATCATCAGATAATCGGGTTGCTTGATGTGGAAGGTCAATTCGGTATATCTCCGGGCTCAGGCTCAATTGTTATTTTGAGATTTAAACCCTGGAGTATTAATTATGATTTGCAGGGGATTAAGATACTGGAAGTTATTCTGGCAGACAGGGAAGCAAACACCCTGCAGACTACAATAAAATGATTTGGAGTCTCAATTAAAGCCTTAGAGAAGGTAAGCTTAAATAAGGATTTCAGGTTAACGACATTGAAGAAGAGCCTTTTAGGCAAATAGCCCAAAAGGCTCTTTCAATTGAACAACCTGGACTTGAAAAAATATTTATAATTACTTATGAGATAAACACGGTTTAAATTAAAACAGGGCAAACCCGTTTTCTGTCAGGCTGCCCTGATGGAACTGAAAGAACTAATTGGGCCTTCTGCCCGTTAAAGATATCGTCATAAACGAAGTGAAACTTGACAAATTAAAAAATAAAAAAGCTCCCGTTGAGGGAGCTTTTTAACTGGAGAAAATCATAGTTATTTTTTTCTCCTGGGTGTCATTTTTCTCCCGCAGCACATCAAGGTGTTAGTTCCAACACCTTCTTTGGAAATAGAGACTTCCATTCCACAGGGAACGCAATAATAAACCTTCTTAGTCTTTTTGGCTGCAGTTTTTTTCCCGGCTGTTTTTTTCTTAACGGGCATTTATCTCACCTCCCTCAAAAATTAGCCCTTCATTCAAATTAATTATAATTAGCATCTTGACATTATACAAGAGAAATATTCTCCGCATTCGATATTTTTCCGAAAATCCTTTATTTTAGAGTATACGAATACGGGGTAAAAAGAAGATTTTGATTGATTTTTTAATTTTTTTATATAAATTATAAACAAGTTTTATAACATGCTAAACCTGCTGGTTTAGATAATTCCATAACGAAATTGATGATTTTAAGATGACACTACCTTTATTGGAAATTTTTTTTTCGCTGATTTTACTGTTGCTCTGGTTTTTTCTGGTTAATCTTAAAGATAAATATTTAGAGCTTAATCTAAAAGGCTGGGGAGAAATGTGCCTGGGAATATTTTTGGTCTTCCTGGGCAGTTTATTTGAAATAGGGGAGGGTATCCCCAAAATACAGAATTATCTTGCGTCCGGAAATATGCACTGGGGGGACTTTACCAAGATTGTATTATATGTCGTGGGTATCATTCTGATCATCTTCAGTCCGGTGAGCTGGTTACCTTCGATTTTAGAAGGAAGGTCAAGATTAAGGCAATTAAAAAGAAAGTCTGCAGAGATGAGTTCTTTTCTGTCAGAACTTAACGGAACAATTAATCAAATCGACAGAAAACAGGCAGCAAGCAGTTTTCTGGACTCTGCGCTGTCAATTTTTTGCACCGAGCTTAAAACTGAAGCGGGTGCAATTTTTCTGTTCTTGAAAAATTCCGGGGAAGAAGAGTTATCCCTGACTTATTTTCTGGGGCTTTCCCTGGAAGCTGTGGATAATTTAATCGGTGTAAAATTATCAGATATTGAAATTTTCTCCCGTTCTATCAGGGAAAGGCAAATTGAGACTTCAGGCGAACTCTTGAATTCAGATAGGAAATTAGCCTTATCCGTAAAAGAACAGGGATTTGAGTCCTGTCTTTGCATTCCTCTTTTTTCAGGAGAGGAGAATTTGGGCGTGATTGCGCTTTTCTCACCTCACAGGTATTATTTTAAAAATCCTGAAACTGAACATCTTCTGGAAATAGCTTCAGAGTTGTCTCGCAGAATTCAATACCTGAATAAATTGGAGATTCTGGAAATGATGGAGCAAAAGCTAAAAAATGTCTCCGAGAAAGAAAGATTCCTGAAACTGATAATGGAGTGCCTGACCAGGAACAATGCGGAAGAAGCTCTTTGCCAGATAGTAAAAGCAGGTTCGGAGATATTCCCTCTCTGTGAGTGTAAAGTATATCTTCGCCAGGGAGACTCGATAATCTTAAAAGCTAATTCCGAGCCTGAAGTCTATGAAGAGGAAATCGATTCTTTCATTGAGGAACGGTTCAAAAAAGAGTTTGGCGGTACGGAAGTGATATCTGTAACCGGGGAGTTAAATCCCGGGCTTAAAAAACGTGGAATAAATAAAATTGTACTGGTTCCCCTGGAGAAGAGAAAAGATTATAACGGGGTGATTGTTTTTGAGTGTAAAACGATAAATGAGAGGTTTCCATCCTCCGAGCTTAACTTTTTTGAATCCCTGGCTATTCAGGCTTCAGAAGCGCTAAGGAGAATTTATACTGCCGAGGTTTTGAATTACAATGAGAATCTTCTCAACACCCTTTTAGACTCGATTGAGGACATAGTAACACTGCATGATAAAAATCAAAAAGTAATCAGGATAAACAAAGCAGGATTGAAATTTTTGAATCTGTCGGAGAAGGAGGTTTTAGGTAGAAACTGTTATGAAGTTCTTTATCAGCAGAATTCACCTGAAGCCTGCCCTTGCTATTTAACCCTTAAAGAGAAAAAACCATCTTTTCAGCAAGTTATATTAACAGAGGTGAACTCAAGGAAAAAGGGTAGCTTAAAGGTCTGGACTACTCCGGTGTTCAATAATAGCGGAGAAGTCGAGATGGTGGTGGAATATGCCAGGTTTGAAGAAACTCCAGCACCTGTAACGAGCATGGATAAAGATAAAAGGGAAGTGCCTAAAGAGTTTTTTAACAATATGAATAACATCTTAGCCGGGATACTGGGAAATGCAGAGCTGCTTATGTTTCAGGCTAAGAGATATAAGGATTTTGACAATGCCATTATTGGAGAGCAGATAAAGCTGATTGAGGAACTGGTAATCGAGGGCAGTAAGCTGATCAGAAAGGTAAAAGGAGAAACAGAAAAGATACCAGAGATACAGCAGGTCCTTAAAAAAGAGATTGAGGTAGCAGGGGAGAAGATAGTTGATGAACCCCTTAAAATCCTGGCTATCGATGACCAGAAGATAATACGTGATCTTCTGGAAAGCATTCTGCAGGGACTGGGACACCGGGTAATAGTATCCTCTTCCGGAAACGAAGGTATGGAACTTTTCCTGAAAGATGGGTACGATCTGGTGATAACCGATCTGGGTATGCCAGGTATGTCTGGCTGGGAGGTCTCGCGTGAAATCAAGCAGATAAGAAAGGAAACACCGGTGGTGATGATCACCGGCTGGGGTGTTCATTTCGAGTTGGACAAAATCAAGGAATTCGGAGTGGATTATCTTTTACCCAAACCCTTTAAGGTAGAGCAATTGTCCAGATTAATTGACCAGATAAAAGTAGAAAAATTAAAAAGATAATTTAAGTTAATCAAGAATCTAAAACTACGAGTAATCTGTTTAGAGATCTTTTTAGTATTTAAAGTAATACCTGCATGTAAACTAACCTGTATTTTTAGTCCAGCTCTAATATGCTGAACCACTCGTCTCTATAAACTGTATTGCAGTTTTCAATTAATTTCTTTAAACCTGGGTAATAGGGAGGTTCTTTTTTGTGAATCAAAACATATCGTATATTATAATATCCGAGCGTCTTCTTAATCAAACTGAAATCATCCGAGTACAGGATCGTATTATAATGAACCAGCATTTTCCTGGAAAGCTCCGGGTTCAAAGAATAATAATTGCCCTCCCGGTGTAACACCAGATTAAACCGAATAATGTTCCCGAAAATCACCTCCCGGTAAGTACGTGCTGTGGCAAATATGTAATCGCCAAAAGCTGTACGCGATTCGAAAAACTCTAAAACCCCGGTGGTATATTTTTTAACAATCTCGTAGGATTGCTTATTTTCCAGAACGTATTCATGAACCTTATGGAAATTCCAAATACCTGAAAATCCAGCTGCGAAAACCATAAAAGAAATCCCTAAAATCCTATACTTACCCAGCTTCGTTAATAAATAAAACGTGGCAACAATAACGATTACCATACTGAACAGCACCTGAAAGCGGCGGGAATACATATAGGTAAATACATAATGCAGTAATGGTAAAGTGACTAACATCAGAATAAAAAAAAGTTTTAAGAATCTTTTTTGCAACATATGCTGTTTTCCCAGAGACCGGAATCCCATTATGGCAAAAGCTATAAGAAACGCGTAGATTAATCCAAACAGTGCTACCACCCATTTGTAGGAATGTGCAAATCCTCCCAGTAGTATAAATCTGACTGCAAAATCAAGAAACCACCCAAGCCCGGGTATTCCTTTATACTGTCCTATACTGTGATGTCCTAATAGATGGTGACTTTTTAAAAGCATATACTGGGGTATCCATACGATAAGAGGTAAGACCAGAAAAGGTAAAATAAATTTCAGCAGATGGAGAAACCGGCTGGACGCTTTTTCTAAAATGAAGAAAACAATTATAGTCAGTATGAAAGCTACAGGTAAAAAAGCAGGCCAGATGGTAACTGCCAGGCCGGTCAAAAAACCAGATGGATATAAACACCACTTTTTACCCCGAAGAGCGAGATAGACCAGGGTCGTAGAGTTGATAACTAAAGCTAATCCCAGCAGGAATGGCGTGGGAAAAAACATTCCACTCTCAATGGGCATATCCATAATTGAGCCTAATAACAAAACGGAAAGAAGCCCAGCCCGGGGATTAAATAAAGAATTAGCAAGCAGGTAAACAGAAAGAAAAAGAATAACAAGTGTAAATATGTGAAACAGGTTAAGCAGGTACCAGTTATTACCTGTTCCTAGTACCCGCATAATCGATCCTGCGATGATATGATAAACCGGTGGATATATGCTGGGAAAAGAGGTAACCGGATCGTTGAAAAAATGGTCGTAAGAGCAATACAGAACCTTGGCACCGTGAAAAGCTACATCGGGAGTATATCGTCCGACGGGTATGGGGCTGGTAACAAGTATAGAGGTATAAAATATGCATAAGAACAAAACCAATACCGGAATAGAAAAGCGTTCCGTTATTTTGCCTTTTCTCCAGAGATAAAGGAGAGGACTTATCCATACCAAAAAATAGATCAAAAAGAAAACTGTTTTCAAAACCGAGTTTTCGAGAAAAAGTATTTTCTCAAGGTATATATTCGAAAGAGCATAAATAACCAGCAACCCGAAAGCTAAATATTTAGATCTCATTTCATTTATCCCTAAAATATCACAACCAATATATTCGCAAGAAGAGAGTAAGTCAAAATCGATTTATAAAAATATCAGGCAGCCAAGCTGATGCAAACGGAGTAAAAATTCCTCCACACACTTTTTCTTTGACAATTAAAAATGCTTTGTTTAGATTCTAACCATAAGTAATATTATTCAGCAGAAAACCTTAGCTTACAAAAATATTTAAAATTCAGGAGAAAAAGATGATAGTCCAATTCAGTATCTTCCCGGTAGATAAGGGAGAGGAGTTAGGCAAATATGTAGCCAGGATAATCGACATAATTGACCGGAGTGGATTACCTTACCAGACAACTGCAATGAGCACCCTGGTTGAGGGAACCTGGGAGCAGGTTTTTGGCTTAATCAAGAAATGCCATAATGCCTTGAAGAAAGAATCGAACCGGGTCTATGTCGTCATCACCATCGATGACCGTAAAGGGGCAAAGAACAGGCTTAAGGGGAAGGTGAAGGACGTAGAGAAGATCTTAAAAAGGCAGATTAGAAAATAAACCAGTTCGAATAAAAGGTTTTAGCGGTGGAAAAATTTATCGTTATTCTTTCGTCTGCCTCTTCCGAGGAGGAAGCGGAAAGGATCGGTAAGGCTCTGGTTGAGAAAAAACTATGTGCCTGTGTCAATATCATAAAAGATGTTAGGTCCATTTTCCGCTGGAAGGGAAAACTCTCAGTGGAAAAAGAGGTATTGTTAATTATTAAAACCAAGGGCAGGCAACTCAAAAGCGTGGAAGCGGAAATTAAAAAATTACATTCCTATGAAGTCCCGGAGCTGATTGCCCTGCCGGTTATTTCAGGCTCCAAAGATTATCTGTTCTGGCTGGATTCAGAAACTTGGTAAGGAACTTTTCACCAGAGTTAATTTAGCATAAGGAAGGAAAATGCAATATAAGAAGTTTGGTACAAGCTACGTTATCAGACTGGAAATAGAGGATGAGCTGATAGGCTCTCTCAACGAGTTTGCCATAAAGGAAAAAATAACAGGCGGATTTTTCTATGGGCTGGGTGCGGTTAAGGATGTTTCCCTGGGGTATTTTGAGGTGGAGAAGAAAAAATATAAAGAAAAAACTTATGATATGGATTATGAGCTTACCAGTTTAGTGGGAGATATTTCTTTATTCGAAAATAATGTTATGGTTCATGCTCACGTTACCCTGGCAGATAAGTATTTCAGGGTCTTAGC
>JAOUFL010000118.1 GCA_029858245.1 Candidatus Zixiibacteriota bacterium | reverse complement strand
TGACCACTTCTTCTTTTATTCTGGAGTTACTCAGGATAAACTCTATAACTTTATTCTCCAGAATGGTCTCGTTTATATCCTCGATCTTCCTGCTCTGGGCTAAAAACTCTTTGGCTTTGGTTAGCTCCAGGGAATTGGCTTTTGCAAAATTCTCCACCCATTTATCCCGGTCCTCTTTTCCGACCACTATCTTCTCCTTTTCCGCTATCCTATGCCTGAGTAATTCCCAGCGGATAAAGGACAATCCCAGCTCCTTATGACTTTCCTTAATTTTCTCCTCGTCAATTTTCTTGTATCTCTTTTTGAAATCCTCCACTACCGAGCTCAGATACAGATTCAAAAGCGAGTCTGGAACCGTAAAGCTGTTTTTCTCCACAACCTGTTTGATCACCTGAGCGGACAAATCTTTCTCTGTGTCTTCTCTTGATTTTCTCTCCAGATCCTCCCTTATCCTTTTTCTAAGCTCCTCCAGGTTTTTGTATTCACCCAGGCTTTTGGCAAAATCATCATTTACCTCAGGCATGATTTTTTCCTTTATCTCCTTTACCCTGGCTTTGTATTTAATGACTTTCCCGGCAAGGCTTTTCTCGAAATAATCCTGGGGGTAAACTGCCTCGATAGTTTTTTCTTCACCGGTCTTTGCCCCTGAAAATCCCCGGTAGAACTCAGGCAGCAGGGTATCTTTTCTAAGCCATATTTGCTGATTTTCATTTTCTTTCTTAGACTTTGTCTCTCCTTCTGAGGTTTCTTCCAGATCCACGATCAGGAAATCACCATCCCTTGCTTCCCTTTCCACTGATTGAAGAATTGCATTTCTTTCTCGAAGATAATCTATAGCATTCTGTAAATGCTCTTCCGTTATCTGGAAAACCCTTTTCTTAAGGTCTAATCCCTTATAACCTTCAACCTCTATTTCCGGCCGCACCTCTATCAGCGCTTTGAACTTCAGGGGCATACCCTCCTCGAACTCTATATCCTGCAATTGAGGCAGGGTCAGGGGGTTTAAGTTGGTTTCCTTAACTGCCTGCTGGTAAGCTTCCGGCAGAAGGTTTTCCAGAACATCCTTGGTTACTTCATCCTTATAGCGGGATTTAACCATTTCCAGAGGTGCCTTACCCTGACGGAAACCCGGGACTTTGGCTCTCTTCTGGTATTCCAGATAAACCGAGTTAAACTCTCCCTTGACTTTCTCCACCGGTATCTCAATTTCCAGAATCCTTTTCCAGGCTTTGTCCTTGTTCACATTGACTTTCAAAACTTCCTCCTTATCCCTAATCTTTAGAGATTAATGCGAAAGGGGGGAGTCGAACCCCCAAGTCTTGAGGACACTGGATCCTAAATCCAGCGCGTATGCCAGTTCCGCCACTTTCGCTTTGAAACCCTTTTTATAAACGTAGGTAATTAATCAAATTTTTGAGTAGAATGCAAGAGAAAAACCTATTTTGCATTATAAAGAATTCTTTCCTTATTGTTAGTGTATTAAAAGCTGATGGGATTCGCTCTTGTCCGCTGACCAAAAAGGATGTATGAATGAAAGAATAACTGAACCTTCAAATATCCCGGAATATTTTTCTAAGATATTTGGCATTACCCTGGAATGATATCACCAATTACCAGGAGAACAAAGGTATTCGTGGATAGACCTGGAAGCTTTACGTCCGGCTCCCATTGCCAGGATAACAGTGGCTGCGCCGGTTACCACATCCCCTCCGGCCCAGACCCTTTCCCTGGAGGTCTTGCCCGTTTCTTCGTCTGCGATGATGTTTCCATTTTTACCTATTTCAAGCCCGCGGGTAGATGCAGGAATTAGTGGATTGGGACTGTTGCCGATGGCACAAACCACAGCATCCACCGGGAAAATAGTTTCAGAGCCTTTTATTGGAATTGGCCTTCTCCTTCCAGAAGAATCTGGTTCGCCCAATTCCATTTTAATAACCTCAATTCCTTTAACCCATCCGTTTTCATCACCCAGGTATCGAATGGGTAGGGTTAAAAAATCGAAAATAATACCTTCTTCCTCTGCGTTCTCTATTTCCTCCAACCGTGCGGGAAGCTCGATTCTTGATCTACGGTAAATAATCCTGGCTTCTGCCCCGAGACGCTGAGCAGTTCTAACGCAGTCCATTGCCACATTTCCCCCGCCTATGACTGCCACCTTCCTGTGCTTCTTTATGGGTGTATGGTACTGGGGAAAGAGAAAACCTTTCATCAAATTCATCCTGGTGAGGTATTCATTAGCGGAGTAAATCCCATTCAGATTCTCCCCGGGGATGTTCATAAACCAGGGAAGACCAGCACCCGAGCCAATAAACATCGCATCATATTCCTCCAGAAGGCTGTCCACTGTTCTGGTCTTGCCCACTACATAATCGGTGATGATTTCCACGCCAAGCTTCTTGAGATATTCCACTTCCCTGCTGACTATAACTTTAGGTAACCTGAATTCCGGGATCCCGTAGAACAAAACTCCCCCCAGCCTATGCAGGGCTTCAAAGATGGTCACGCCATGCCCTAATTTTATCAGGTCACCTGCTACGGTTAGTCCTGCAGGTCCACCACCCACGACTGCCACCTTTCTTCCAGTAGGTGGAAGGATTTTGGGCATCTCCAACTTAGTCTGTTCTGCTTCCCAGTCAGCCAAAAACCTTTCCAGGCGCCCTATGGCAATCTGTCCCCCTTTCTTCTTCAGAACACAGGCTTCTTCACACTGCTCCTCCTGCGGACAGACTCGACCGCAGACAGCGGGAAGACAGTTTTTCTCCTTCAGTATTCTGATTCCGGAAGAGAAATCTTTTTCGGCAATAGCCTGGATGAACTCAGGTATATTTATTTCTACCGGACACTTCGAAACACAGTTTGATTTTTTGCATTGCAGGCATCTTTTTGCCTCCTCCACTGCAATCTCGAGTGGATACCCTAAAGCCACCTCGCTGAAATTATGTTTCCGCACCTCAGGCAGTTGTTTGGGCATCCCCCTTCGATTCATGTCCAGTTTTTTGGTCTGATGCTCGGACATATAACCTTTTACCTGCTCTCCTTTTTATGCTCTTCGCACCTGCTTGTTCGAAGAGGGACAATCTCCTCCTCCAGGTACATCTTGCGACGCTGCAAAAGCTCTTTCCAGTCTACCTGGTGTCCATCGAAATCCGGACCATCCACGCAGGCGAATTTTGTGCTGGAGCCAACCGTTACGCGACAGACCCCGCACATCCCCGTACCGTCAATCATTATCGGATTCAAACTCACTATAGTTTTTATGCCTGATTCCCGGCTGACATCCGAGCCTCTCTTCAAAAGGAAGGTGCAGCCATTGATAATCATCCTGTCAACTGATTCCCCTGAAAACTTGATGATTTCCGGAAGTCTTCCCACGTGACCCGGATATCCCCTGCTTCCATCCCGGGTGATATAGAACACCCTGTCGGAGATCTCTTCGAACTTTTTCTCCCAGTAAAAAAGATATGAGCTTCTCGCTTCAAGAACCGCAACGACTCTGTTCCCTTTTTCTTTGAGTCCCCGGACTATGGGGAAGAGACTCCCCATACCATAACACCCTCCCAGGCAGAGAACCGTGCCAAACTTATCGATTTCGGTCGGATTGCCCAGTGGTCCAACCACCGTGGGAATACTCGCTCCTGCTTTAAGGGATGCCAGTTTATCTGTGGTGTATCCCACGTTCATCAGAACAATTGTGATTGTTCCTTTAACTCTATCCCAGTCAGCCACAGAGAGAGGTATTCTTTCTCCATCCTCCTCCACTCGTAAAATCACAAACTGTCCTGGTTTCACCTCTCGTGCAACTGCTGGAGCTTCCAGGGTCAAAAGAAAAATATTAGGAACGATCATCTTACTTTCTACAAGCTTATGCATTTTTCTTCCTTATTCTCACCGCATGAGGATTGGGTCCAATCTTTTCAAAAGGAAATAAGCGGGCATGCAATATCCCTTGCGGTTGTTCCTTTGAAATCCTTGCTCGCCAGGTTTCCTCAAAACTGCTGGCTGTAACAATCACCTCATCATCTTGAGATATCCCGCTTTTTTGGGCATCTTCAGGATTTATCTCTAAAATCCCTTCGGCAAAAAGCTTCTTTGCTCCTTCCACCCACAGAGAGAGGGGAAAACCCCGGTAGGTGTCTTCTACTGACGAAGCAGTAAGAAGGAAGGGAAAGTTTTTAGCATCCTTTTTCTTAATCGGTAACCCGCTTCGAGAGACAACAAATTTTCCTTCACAGATCAGAGGATTAATCTTTCGTTCGTCAATTTCTCTTTCGTCGAATCCTTTTATCAGATTTGAGAGCTCCTCCCGAATCTCGCAGGGATTTGAGAATTCAAATCCTTTTCTCCCCATCTCTTGAGCAATCCGGCAGAGTATCTCCCAGTCAGGCAGAGCTTCCCCTGGAGGCTCCACTCCTTTTCTCACCCGCTGAATTCGTCCCTCGCTGTTTATATAGGTTCCTTCAACTTCGGTGAATGCGGCTGAAGGCAGGACAAGGTCAGCTTCAAAAAAGGGGGCGGGTGGATAAATGTTCTGAAAAATTATAAAATCTGCTGGTGGTCGAAAACCTGTGGGGACCTCTCCGATAAGGTAAAGGACTTTCAGCTTAGTCCCGGCTAAAAGTTTTTCCGCATTCCATCCAGAAGAAAACGCGGGAAGGTTCTTTCCCCACTTTTTACTGAGATACTTTAGTCTTTGCTCCTCAGTGGAAGAAAAACCGCCTGGTAAAAGCTCAGGGTAGCTGCCTGATAGAATCGAACCGAATAAATTGTTCTGAGGAGGTAAAGGCAGAACTTTAGCTTTGACCTTTTGAGTTAATTTCCGAACAGCCTCGTAAATCTGAGGGCTTTCCTTATATTGTAAAAATTCCGAACCCAGAAGGATGATCGGGGAATAAGCTTTCTTCAGCATTTCAACCAGCCCAGAAAGTTCATCCTCATAACTTTTGATTCTCCATTTAGATTTAGCTGGAGGGGCTGCTTTCCGTTTCTCCTCGCTCAAGTTCACCAGAGTATTAAGAATATCAACCTCTGTACCGGGAACTGGTTGAAGCCATTTTTCTGCAATCAGAGCCAGATTATGTTCCCTCGGATGGATGGTAAATAGCCTTGCTCCCTTTTTGAGTGCTTTTCTTATCTCGACCCCTATCACTGATCTTCCAAATCTTGTATCCAGCCCGATACAGAGTACTAGCGAGGCATTTTTGATGTCTGAAAGGGAGGCGCTCATTTTCATAAGGTCTAAATAGGCATTAAAACCTGCCCCATAGAATACCCTTGCTGAGGTGTCGATTTGATGGGAGCCTATAGCTGCGCGGGTAAATTTTTGGGCGATATATAAATCCTCATTGCTGCAGTTGGGAGAAATAAGAAGACCGAAATCCTCAGCCGGGCAGGCTGAAATTTTTTCTGCAGCAAGTTTTATTGCTTCCTGCCAGGATATCTCCACCTTAATGCCATCATGAGTTCGATAAGGTTTTTTTAGACGATGGAAATTGTTCACCAGTTCAGTTATACAGAACCTTCCCTTAACGCAAAGCTGCCCGTTATTCACCAAAGGATCTTCTGCAGGCAGAGTACCGATGACTTTGCCTCCCTTTAGCAAAAGGCCAATCTGACATCCTATGCTGCACAAGGGACAGGTAGTTGTTGTTTTCTGCTCTATCTCACCCTCCCATTTATTCGTCTTTTCTGAGAGAGCACCTGTAGGACAAACTGAAACACAGGCTCCACAGAATTCACATCCTGCATCCAGGTGGCTGCGATCGTAAGCTGGACCAATTACAGTATAGCATCCCCTCTGTTTAAAAGTCAGAGTATTAGCGGTTCGGATCTCCTGACATACCCGGATACATCTGCCACACAGGATACAGAGGTTGTAATCCCTATCATAAAAAGGATCATCTTTCTCTACTCTCAGGTGACGATAGTAGATAGGATAATTGATTTGCCTCAACCGTAACTTCTCTACTACCTCCTGCAGTTCGCACTGCCCATCCTTTGAACAATATCGACATCCGGTGGTTACTCCAACCTTACGGATTGTCCCCTGGAATTCTCTGCATTCCTCCTTTTCCTCACAGATCAAGCAACTTGAAGTATGTTCGCTTAGGATCAGCTGTAGAATCTCCATCCTGACTTTTTGAATTTGAGCGGTATCTGTCCTTATTATCATCCCCTCTTCAACTGGAGTTGTGCAGGCTGTAGGGAAGCCGCGCATCCCCTCCACCTCTACTATGCACATACGGCATCCTCCAAAAGGAGTCAAGTCCTTATGTGCACAGAGGGTGGGAATATAGATATGGTTCTCTTCTGCAACCTGAAGTATAGTCAATCCCTTTGATGCCAAAAGGATTTGACCATCTATATTTACAGTGAAGGTGTCATTTGGCTTGCTCATCAGAAGTTCTCCCTTTGGACCTGATGTAAATAGCATCGCCAGCTATGGCATCAAAACGACAGACCTCATAACAGGCTCTACACTTTGAACATTTAGAGGGATCGAGTTTATGTATTTCTGCTCTGGCACCGGTTATGGCACCGGTTGGACACACGCTAACACAGCGCTGGCATCCCGTGCATTTATCCGGGACCACGCGATATTCGATAAGTTCCCTGCAAACTGTGGCTGGGCAGTATTTATCCGTCACGTGCTTAAGATATTCCTGCCGGAAGTAGCGCAGAGTAGTCAGTACCGGATTCGGGGCTGTTTGCCCCAGACCACAGAGAGAACTCATTTTGATTGTCTCCCCCAGAGCCAGGAGTTTTGACAGATCTTCTATCTGTCCCTGTCCTTTGGCGATCTTTTCTAAGATCTCCACCATATGCCTGGTTCCCACGCGACAGGGCACACATTTGCCACACGATTCTTTCTGGGTAAAATCCAAAAAATAGCGAGCTAGGTCTACTACACAGGTATCCTCATCCATCACAATCAACCCCCCTGAGCCCATTATCGACCCCGCTGCCGTTAGCGACTCATAATCTATTGGAGTATCTAAGAATTCTTCAGAAAGACACCCGCCAGAAGGGCCACCGGTTTGTACTCCCTTAAAAGGCTTGACAGTGCCACCCCCAATATCGAAGATGATCTCTCTAAGGGTTGTTCCTAAGGGCACCTCGATGAGTCCGGTACGGTGTACTTTTCCAACCAGTGAGAATGTTTTAGTGCCATGATTCCCCTGCTTGCCATATTGTCTATACCATGAAGCCCCATTCCTC
>JAOUFL010000117.1 GCA_029858245.1 Candidatus Zixiibacteriota bacterium | reverse complement strand
CTCTCCTGTCCGGGACTTTTATAAATATCAGAAGACCGACTATCATCAGAATCACTAAAGCAAAAATGCTAAAACGATATTGTATAGTATTTAAAACCTGATCCGAGAAAGTCAAGCCAATTCTCTCCAGTGAGTTTATTATCCCGATTACCAGAGAATTGTCTTTCTTAAAATAAAGAACAATCCCGCCCCATAACAGCGGTCCGATAATGGCTGCGGTTCTGCCTGATAAGGCGTATAAACCAAAAAACTGACCCAGTGTCTCTCTGGGTGCCAGAGTTGTCAAAAGGGGTCTTGAGGTGGTCCAGGTTGAGCCCAGGCAGATACCTATGACAGGACCCATAATCCAGAAATAAGTGGTCTTCGTGGTGAACATAATAACCGATAAAGATAAAATCCAGCCCAAGACCACAAAAAACAAAGTCTTCTTGGGACCGATCCGGTCACTGATTATTCCCGAAATAAACGATCCTATTACCGCAAAAGTGGTGGCAATCCAGAAAAAGAATATTTTTGCCTCGTCTCCCATCTGCATAACTATCTGAGCATATACTGCCATAAAAATTATAACTGTGGCTATGGCATCCTCAAAGAAATAATCTGCTATAAGAAAGCGTAAAACGCCAGGATATTTTTTGGTATTTACTATACCCTCCCTGACCCTGTTGAATGCCTCTTTTATTTTTATTTTCCTTTGTGTAAACGAGCCATTTACTTTTTCTTTGACATATATAAAAGTCGGCAGGCAGAACAGGAGAAAAAACAAAGCCGTGGGGATAAAAGCTTTCTCCCTTCCTCCCGTGCCGAATTTAAAGCCAAATAGATTACCTTCAACAAAAGGTTTAACCAGAAGAAGACCGACAATAGCACCAACATAACCCAGTGCCACGCCGAAACCGGATATTTTACCTATATTTTTCGGCGTGGATACCTCGGGCAACAATGAGTTGTAAAAAACCAGGCTCCCCTCAAAACAGTAATTAGCCAGAACGAAGAATAAAAGCGCAGAGATGATTTTAACATTCAAATCCGGAATCCTGGTGCTTACTCCACCGATCAGAAAAGTTCCCAGAATACACCCGAGAGTCAGTACCAGAAGATAGGGTTTTCTTTTTCCCCTGCCATCCGAGAGTGCACCCAGAACTGGCAGGGTTAAGGCAACCAGAAGCATGGACAGTGCATAAGCCAGGCTGTACCAGATATCTTCCCTCTGGTTATCCACGATTATCCACTGGGCAAAATACATGGTAACCACGTTCATCGAGAAAATAGTATTGGCGAAATCATAAATCGCCCAGGAGAAGACTTTTACTTTTTTTGGTTTGTTTATGTTCATATCAATCAGTCGCTATAACGAGCCCGGCTGAAATTCCCAGAATATCGAAGATGAGGTCTTTATAACTGAATATATTTTGAGTCTTTTGGGAATCGCTTATTTCCTTACCAATACCCATACTTAAAGCGAGAATACTGGCAAAGTAACATGAGGACTTTTTATCGTTGTTGAAATTTTCGTGATAGATGGAGTATGAAGCCCCTGCCAGAAATCCGCTTATGAAAAAATGCCCGAATTTATCCCAGCCCAGCCACTTATCCTCTTTCATGCGTGCTTCAGTACTCTTCTTCCTTAAAATGAGCAGACTGGTAACCGCAGGTTTTATGCTCGACAAATAAAATCTACCCCCCACTTCTGGCGGGATTTTCAACCTGCCCCTCTCCTTATAAAAAAGGGGATATTCTGCAAAACTTCTAACACTTTTATCCCGTGCACAGGTTTCCTGACAGGGATATAAAAACAAAATTATAATAAAAAATATCTGAGCGAATTTTTGCATTTTCTAATTACGATAGAGTATAAAGCATTACCTTCACTTTTTTAAGTTCTTAACAACCTCACCCCCGCCTCTGGCGGGATTTTCAACCCGTCCCACTCTTTACAAAGGAGAGGGAAATGATGTTCCCCTCCTTCTTAAGGAGGGGATAAAGGGAAGGTTTACTCATACCCGACAACTCACCTAAAATAAATTAAGATAACAGTCTGGTAACCACCAATTAACAAAATATCTACACTCACTTTTTTTCAACATAATATATCCTGATGAATCAGGCAGCTACAGACCAAGTTCTGAATCAATTCTCTGCATCCCCTCTAAAGCCAGCTCCACGAATTTTTCCAAAGATAAGTCCATCTTCTCGCAGGTTTTAATGTCTTCCCTGTTGGCTCCGGCGGCAAATCTTTTTTCCTTGAAACGGTTCAGCACAAACTCAGGAGTAACATCCTTTAGCTTCTTGGTTGGATGCATCAGGGCAGCTGCTACAATCAACCCGCTAAGAGGGTCAGTGGCAAACAGTGCCCAGTCCAGTCTGGAAGTTGGAGGAACGTGCCTGGGGTGAGCTTTTATGGCATAAAGGATTTTATCATCCAGATTATAATCTTTCAGCCATTCGGTCGTGAGGATACCATGATTAGCGAAGTCATTAACTGTAGAATCATAATCCAGATCGTGCAAAAGCCCGGTTAAACCCCAGAGCTCTACCTCCTCGTTGAAATTTTCTGCCAGTCTTCTCATTATGGCTTCCACCGCCAGCATATGTTTGATCAAGTTTTTATTTTTCACCTTTGACTTGACCAGATTTAAAGCCTCTTCCCTGTTCATAGTCTCTCCTTGTTCATTAAAAAGCTGAAAATTTATCCTGCTAACCCACGACTGCAATTGCAAGCTGTAGTGCGACCCTTTTAGGGTCGCTTAAGCGAGGCTTAAGCCTCGCACTACGACTGATATATTGCTTCGTCGTCCCGCCGTTGTAGGGACTACTCACAATGACACAATTATCATTTCATAATTCAATCATAGAAATCCCAGCTTAATCCGAACCATAAAGTTCTTCCCGGCATTGTAAAATCTCCTCTGGTTCTGTAAGTCTCGTTGGTGATGTTCTCGAACACATAGTAAAAACGCAAATCCAGTATCCTGAAGGTGACTTTAGAGTTAAAAAGGAGAATAAAAGGCACTTCGTCCCGGTTATAATCCGCAAGATATCGTTTTGAGATATATTCCTGCTCCAGCCTGAATTTTAACTCGTACTTCTTCTTCATAAATTCTTTCGAAAACTGAAAATAGGTGAATAGACTGTGCTCCGGGATGAAAGGAGCTTTATATTCGTCTTCTACCTGATTCCATTTATAAGCATAAGAAAAACCGCTTTTGAATTCTGGCGAGAACCGGTAATCAAAAATTAAACTTAAACCGAATAATTTCCTCTCACGGTTATACGGATAGAATCGATATCTAATCGAAGTGTAAGCAGGCAGCAGATCAACTGTCCTGGAGAAAGCCCATTCTATATTATCACAATTCCAGGAGAAAAAGTAGGAATTTCTCAACTCGAAATCGTTTTTTATCCAGGAAAATCCAAAACTGCCTGAATTAAGAACCTCATTATTAAGATCAAAATTATAAGCTTCATAATAAGAAAAATAAAAGGAATCTGAATTTACTGCATAAGCATTTCTTTTGACAAATTTGTCATATAAAGTAGGATGAGAAAAGACTCTGGAGAAAGTCGAGAATAAACTAAGCTCGTTACTCACTTGATAAGAAGCTCCGCCAGCACCAGAAAGATTCCAGTCAAATCCCTGGTTTCTGTTAACTTTGAGAAACAAAAATAAACCAATATCTGAAGATAATCTTAAAAAATGTAGATAAGAGAGATACCCTTTATCTGGTGAATTGCTATACAGCTCGTTTTTAAATTTTTGTTTACTCAGAAAACCTTCCAATCGAGTTTGATTATTACTGTTCCAATTGAATTCATAGCTTCCCTTTAAATAGAATTCTTTTTCTTTCCACTCCCTGTCTAAAAAATAACCCCCATTATAACTTCTTGCAGGCCTATGACTGTAATAGGCTTCTATATTAAGCAGTGAATTGTCTTTAAATCGATATTCAGAATCCAGAGCTAAAATCCATCTGTCATCCTCTGTCTTCAGGTCAACAGATGACTCATAGGGTAAAGGATTTCCTGCTCTGTTTTCGTAGTGATAAACCCTGAAAGATGTTCTCCAGTTATTCTTTATTTTATAGTTTATGTTGCCGGTTAAATACAAAGACTTGAAATCGCTGTTATCTACATAACCATCCGATTTCTTTCGCCCATAGGTAAAATAGAATCTGGTTTTCTTCCCCAGAGCTCTTCCCAGCTCGACCTGCGTTCTTCTAAAACCGTAAGGACCTTTTTCAAAATTTATTCTGGAAAAGGGTTTTCCGGTTTTATAGTCTTTCGGTTTCAGTCTTAATCCACCCAGTCCGGTAACGGGACCTAAAATATTCACTACCGGGTTATCAATTATCCTTATACTTTCGATATTCTCCAGAGGAACATCGAACAGGTCGAAATCCCCGGTCTGTGGCATATAGAGATTCTGCTGAAAAAAAGAAATCCCATCCTGATATATCAAAAGCTGCCTGGAAGTCGAGCCCCATACAGTAGCATACTGAGGCTGTCCATAAGGACCATAGCCAGTTACATCTATTGCTCTGTTCATCTTTAAAAGGTCACCCGGATTTCTGTAAATTGAGTTTTCGATATCCTCGGAGGAAATAATATAGTTTGCAGTAAAAAGTGAACAGACTTTATCTGTCAGGCTTTCTTCGTAATAAACTGTATCTTCAGGGGGAACAAACAGCGTATCGATAACCTGTGCAAAGGAATAACTGCAGGGGATCAGTAAAACAGAAAATATTAAAAAGATTTTCTTAAGCAAATTCGCCCCTTTTTTCCAATTTTGCCAATCGAAATATTACCGGAGACAAAACCATAAATATTATCGTATTGGAAAGCAGGTGTAACAAAGCAAAAGGAATACCTGCAATCATCACCGGGACAAACTCACCTGCCACGACGACCACACCCAGGTTGGTCAAAATATCGTAAACCAGTGTAAGCAAAAATCCTGCTGTCCCCATTACAGCCATTATGGTAATGTTTATCTTCTCTATTCGCCTCAAATAAATCAAATGAAATAATATACCACCTGAAATGCCGATCAGGGCCATAGAGACTACCTGTGCAATTCCCACAGGAATCGGAGGCGGTCCATAAGGGTTGACTATGGTATAAATAGTCATCGAGAGGGTGCCTACAATCGCTCCTTCTATCGCTCCTAGCAAAAACCCTGCGGTGAAAACTACAAAGCTGAAAAACTCCACGTTAGGTATCTGAAAGATGGGTATTTTCAAAACTATGGGTAGTGCGGTTAATACCCCCATCTTGGCTATCTTCTTTGCGGAGAAGGTCATTTGTCTTCAAACTCATCTATTGTAAAGCCTGAAGGGCGGAGTAACACACTTTAAGCGGAATTTCGTAAAACTCGACAAGCTCCACCCTTACACACTTAATAGGACTTACCTTTCATTAACCACCACCATTTTCTTTATCACGGAGGAGCTACCCGTTACTATCTGATATATGTAAATCCCTGATGCCACATACTCTCCCTGCATATTTCTGCCATCCCATTTAAAGGGAATAGACTCCCAGTGATTAAGAAAAATATCCGGGGTAAAAGATCCGATTTTATCCTGCCATTCCTTCAGCCAGATAAGCTCGCCAGAAGAACTAAAAACCGAGATTTTAACATCTGTGGCTTCTTTCAGTATCAGCGGAAATTTAGTTGTGGAGTAATCGTCCCTGATGATAAACGGGTTAGGGAAATTTTGAAGGATTATATCCTTAGCCGGAGGAACCCAGGTACCCAGAGTGTCATCATATTCTGCCGTGTAGCTATAAGTGTAATTCGAAAGATTAAAATCGCTTCTGGCAACAACCATAACAATCTCTGAAAACCTCCCCCAGTCAAAAACTATTCCCAATCCGTCCTGAAAGATTGTATCCTCTGGAGGAATGTCAATACCCCGGTAGCTTATTATAGAGTTAATCCAGTCTGCATTTATATTGCCATTAAAAAATATTTTTAAACCCCCAAGGGAGTCTATGAGCGGCTCGAATACTATATAATTCGCTCCCAGATTTTCGGGAAGCTGTGATAAAATAGAACTGTCGTTAATGGGATAGGTGCTGGTAAGCGCATAATGAATATCAGTCTCCTTTACTTTAATTGCATTTCCGGAAACCCAGAAGGAAGGTCCTTCTGAATAAAATCCCATTACTTCAGGGTTAGCCCTATCCGCGGTAAAATAATTCCATACTGTAAATTCACGAAAAGCGTCGCTTAAGGTACTGGTATATTTGGAACCTCTCAATATCTGGTCAGTCGCAGCCAGTACATTATCCCCTTTGTCCAGTGCGCAGACATTCCAGATCTCCTTTATGATATCCGGGGTTTTGAATTTTTCGCTTAAAAAAATGGGCCAGATACAGGAGCCATATTCATGGCTACCATTAAAAGTTCTAAGGGAAAGCCAGGGTTTGTTAAAAAACGCCGGCAGATAATATACATAATCGTTTATCTCGTCAAAAACCTGATCTTCCATCCAGGTAGCACTCATCTCCATCCAGTACGGGTTCAGATAACCTCCAACCTCCTCCCCTTCGAATGCATCATATCCGAAATGAATGGTATGAAAGAACTCATGGGCTGCCGTTACCATTAGCCACTGAAATTGAGTGTGAAAAAAAGGGTAACCCACATAATCATTGTCTAACTTAATATAACTTGTGTAAGACCAATCACTTATTGTCTGTGTGGTTTCTGGAGTAGCTAATCCTAATATACCAGCACCCAGGTTTTGCAGGTATATATCATATTTCCCATCCCCTCCATTATCTTCATATATCGGATACCAGATATCTGATGGAGGAGGAGTATAGCCCATTGAGTCCACCTCTATTGACCAGATATAATCCAGAATAACGGCACAGCTGTCCACGAAATCCGGAACGCCATTTCCATTGCTGTCCACATACGGCTGGTAAACTCTGTTTGTACCTGCTGTATCATAATGAATTCTGAAATACCCGGCAGGAGAATCATAATAAAAAGCAAGAGAGGGTCTGGAAAGTAACGATGAAACGGTTTTCTTAGCCTCCTCGCTCAGGTATGGCAGGTCATACTTTGCCTGAAGAACAATCGATGTTGCGCAAACGGGATGTCCGGTGGGATTATCCGGAGTTGCCACAGCTTCTCTTGTATATATACCCTCCAAATCCTGAATTAATTTATCCTCATATGCCTGGTTATATTCCTTGCTGAATGCCGAAACAGATATCA
>JAOUFL010000116.1 GCA_029858245.1 Candidatus Zixiibacteriota bacterium | reverse complement strand
CCTCTATCCTCTTCTGCCCGATGTAGGTTAGGGCTTTTACACTGAGGACAAAAAGATGGCCTTGGGACACCATAGGCAATCTCCCAGGTGTGTCCACATTCAGAGCAACGAAACTTCTTTTTTACCATAATCTGTCACCTCCTCTTAGAAAACAATTTCATCTAACCAAAGAAAATTTATCATCCATTTTCTGTCTCTACGAGAATTTTCCTTGCCATGCCAAAACCCATAGCAACCTCAGAATTATCTATTCTCACGGTTACAGGACCTCTCATAAGTTGAGAACTAACCTTGATCACTTTTTTCCCCACTCTTATCCCTAAAGATTCGAGACGGCGATGCAAACCGTATCCACCCTGGATCTCCATCACTAAACCAATTTCTCCCTCTTTCAGCTGGGTAAGATCGATTTTTTCCATTTTGCATTCTCTGAGCTAAAGGTTTTCTTAAATCATCTACAATCTTTACAATAACCAAAAATCTGTACGGTATGGCTTATCTCTTGAAACCGACTTTTCTGGCAAATATTTGTCTGAAGTCTTTCAATTTTCTTGTCCGTGAATTCAATCACCTTGCCGCATTTTAGGCACACCAGATGGTCGTGATGGGTATGTCCCAGAATATGCTCGTAATGGGAATGTCCGTGACCCAGGTCGATTTTCCTGACTATCCCGCTGTCCACCAGAAGCTCCAGGGTCCTGTAAATTGTCGCCCTGGATACTCTACTCTTTTTACTTCGAAGAGTGTGGGTAAGCTCCTCTGCTTCCAGATGTCCCGGATGGAAGAATACCTCCTCCAGCACTGCCTTTCTCTCCCTGGTCAACTTCAGGTGTTTCGAGTCCAGGTATTTTAAAAAGGTCTCGACTGGCCTTACCATAACAACCTCCTTGCTTGAGAATGAGATTCAGTCTCAATTATATCGTAATATTATACGAAATTCTCAACAGGAAAGCAAGTAAATATTTTCTGCTGATTAATCCTGATATTTTCCAACTTTATCATATTCGGTTCCAGATTTATGCCAGAAAATGAAACTTATCTATTCTCCAGTCGTATTAATAACTATATGAGTAAATAAAATGATTTTAAAAGGAGCTATTTTATGTTAAAAAAGGTAATACTGATAGGAACAGCGTTGATAGTAATTATCATCTTAATCAGTATATTTTTCAGGGGGTCAGCCAGTAAAAACAACAAGATGACCCTGGTCAAAGTTGTAAAGGGGGATATCGTTGAGAAGGCTTTGGCTATAGGAGGTATCGTTCCTGAAAATGAGATTGCTGTAAAATCGAAAATATCCGGAATCGTAGAAAAAATATTTGTGGAGATAGGGGATAAAATTAAAAAAGGAGATCCCCTGATAGAGATAAGCCCATCGCCGACTCCCTTAGAGCTGACTGAGGCAAAACGAAATGCCGAGATGGCTGAGGTGGGGTTCGAAACCGCAGAAGTAGAACAGGATCGGTTTACTGCACTCCTGGATAAAAAACTTGTATCACAGCAGGAGTACGAGATATACAAAAAGAATTACGATGAAGCAAAACTCAGGTTAAAATTAGCAAGTGAAAGGTTATCCTTAATAGAAAAAGGGAAAACAGAGCTTTCCGAGGAGAAAATGGAGTCGATCATAAAGTCGCCTATCAATGGTACCGTTCTGGAGAAGAAGGTAAACGAAGGTGATCCGGTTGTTCCCTTAACATCCTACCAGGAGGGAACCGAGCTGATGAGCCTGGCATATATGGAGAATCTGGTTTTCAAAGGTACCGTAGACGAGATAGATGTGGGCAAGCTAAAGGAAGGAATGAATACCGAGATAAAGGTTGGTGCCATCCCGGATGATACCATCCAGGGTGTGTTATACAAGATCTCACCCAAGGCTAAAAAAGAGGAAAATGCCACTCTTTTTGATGTGGAGATAAAAATCACCAAGCCTGGCAGGAAAATGCTGAGGGCGGGATATTCTGCCAATGCGGAGGTAATTATTAATAAAAAAGAAAATGTTCTTTTGCTGCCGGAAAGGTTAGTGGAGTTCAAAGGGGATTCGACTCTGGTGGAGATGAAAAATTCAAAAGGAGAAATAGAGAAAGTGCCTGTGAAGATTGGCTTGAGCGATGGTTTGAACATCGAGATAGCAGGGGGCTTAAAAGAAGGGGACGAGATTATAGAAAGACCTCCCAGGGAGATCAAGTAATGGCATTTTTCGTTTTTATAAATCAGTTCTTAAGGGATATGAGGTCCCAGAAATTGAGGACATTACTTACCCTGTTCGGGATTATCTGGGGGACAGTTGCAGTTACTTTACTTCTGGCTTTCGGGGAGGGCTTGCACAACCAGCAGATAAAAGATATGCATGGCTTAGGTGACAGGATAATCCTTTTGTGGTCAGGGGCAACCTCTATACCTTATCAGGGATTAGGCAAGGGAAGAGAGATTAATTTTAAGGAAGAGGATGCATTTCTTCTCCAGAAAGAGATAAAGGAGATAGGGCAGATAAGTCCGGAATACAGTGAGGGAAATATTCAGATTAAATACGGCAAGAATGTATTTACACAAAGAGTAACGGGAGTTTACCCGGTTTATAAAGACCTGAGAAATATGATTCCGGAGAATAGAGGTAGATTCATAAACGAACTGGATATTAAAGAAAGAAAAAGAGTGGTCTTCTTAGGTGACAAACTGAAAAATGACCTGTTTAAAGAAAATAATGCACTCGGAGAATATATTCTTATAAATAATACTCCATTTTTAGTAGTGGGGGTTATGATAAAAAAGGAACAGAACTCAAACTATAGCGATAGAGATGCATACAAGGCGGTTATACCTGCCACCACCCTGGCGGTTATGTTCGGGAGAAGGAATATAGACAATATGGTAATCAAACCTAATGTCCCCAAACAAAACGAATATGTCATAAATAGAGTATATGAGGTATTAGGAAAAAAATATAAATTCGATCCAAAGGACAAAGAGGCTCTTCTAATCTGGGATACTGCCGAATTTGACAAGTTTATCAACCTTCTCTTTATGGGGATGAGAGTTTTTCTGGGGATAATTGGCGCATTTACTTTGATCGTCGGGGGAATAGGAGTATCCAACATCATGAACGTGGTGATAGAGGAGAGAACCAGAGAGATCGGGATCAAGATGGCTACCGGAGCCAAGAGAAGGTATATCCTGTCTCAATTTGTATTCGAGACTCTTCTTATAACTTTCATAGGCGGTGCTATAGGATTTTTGATTTCCTGGGGAATGACGGCAGTATTTCCATTATTCAAACTGGAAGAGTATGTGGGAAATCCTGTTTTCTCCTCTTCGGTGGCAGTTATAGCTGCACTGATTTTAGGTTTGATAGGCTTCCTGGCAGGTTTTTTCCCGGCAAGGCGTGCTGCCAGCTTAAATCCCATAGAAGCATTAAGATTATAACAAGGAGCAGCTTTGAAGGGATTCTTATTTTTAAAGTTATTTTTACGCGATTTTAAAAAGCAAAGAAAGAAGATAACCCTGACCACTTTAGCCATTGCCTGGGGCACTTTTTCCATTGTAATGCTTTTAGCTTTTGGCGAGGGATTAAATAAACAGTTAACCAAAGCAAATCATGGTTTGGGAGAGGGGATTGTTATCATATGGGGAGGTCAAACCACCATGCCTTATCAGGGATTGGGAAAGGGCAGGAGAATTAATTTTACCGAAGAGGACGTGGAATTACTTAAAGCCAGGATTCCCGAAATCAAGAATGTCGGCGGCGAATATACCAGGTGGGAAGTTCCCATGAGCTATGGTAAGAATTCGGTTACCGAGATGATAACGGGGCTTTATCCCTGTTATGAGGAGATGAGGTCTCATTATCCGGATAAAGGGGGTAGATTTATAAACGAGCTGGACCTTCAGTATAAAAAAAGGGTAGTATTTCTGGGGAACGGGTTAAAGGAAAGACTTTTGGGAAAGGAAGAGGCAGTTGGAAAAACCATAATCATTAATAATATCCCCTTTACCGTGATAGGGGTAATGCAGGACAAGCTCCAGATGGGAGCTTATGGCGAACCAGATAAGGATAAAGCTTCTATTCCTGCCACTACTTTTAAAACTATCTGGGGATATAAATATTTCAACAATCTGGTATATCAGATAAAGGACCTGGAAAGAGCCGAAGAGGTAAAGAAAGAAGTTTATAAGGTTTTAGGGGTTAAGCACAAATTCAACCCGGAGGATGAGAGAGCTTTATCCATCTGGGATGTGATAGAGAATGAAAAGGTGTTTAACAAAGTCATGCTGGGAATTTCCATATTTATGGGAATAATAGGCGGTATGACCCTTTTGATTGCAGGAATCGGTGTTGCCAATATAATGTATGCCACAGTAAAGCAAAGAACCAGGGAGATAGGGATAAAAATGGCTTTAGGAGCTAAGAAAAAGGACATTATGTCCCAGTTCATTCTGGAGTCTTTGATTATTGCTTTTCTGGGAGGAGGGGTGGGAATTGTTTTAACTTCCATCGTGGTGAAAATACTGCAAGCTATTCCTATTGAATCCGAGGGTTTGCAATTTCTGGGAAAACCCACCATCTCCTGGGGTATTATGATAATAACCATAATTATCCTGGGAATGGTGGGTCTTTTTTCGGGATTTTTCCCTTCCCGAAAAGCAGCTTCAGTTAATCCGGTTGAATCGTTAAGATATGAGTAAAATGGAGAGGCAGATATGATAGAGATGAAAAACATTAAAAAGATTTATACCATTGGCGAGATGAGGGTTGAAGCCTTACGCGGAATCGACCTTGACATAAAGAAAAACGAATTTATCTCCATTATGGGTCCCTCAGGCTCGGGGAAATCGACTCTGATGAATCTTTTAGGCTGCCTGGATACACCTACTGAGGGTGAATACCTCCTGGAAGGTGAGAGGGTAGCCAACCTGCATCACAATAGACTGGCAGAAATCCGAAACCAGAAAATAGGCTTTGTGTTTCAGAGTTTCAATCTTTTGCCTTATGCCACAGCTTTCGAGAACGTAGAGATTCCCCTGATTTTTAGAGGGACTGCTTCCAGGATGAGAAAACAAAAAGCAGAAGAGCTTCTGGAAAAAGTTGGATTGAAAGATAGAATGAACCATAAGCCGACCGAGCTTTCCGGCGGTGAGATGCAGAGGGTTTCCATTGCGCGGGCTTTAGTGAATGACCCGTCCATTATCCTGGCGGACGAACCGACAGGTAACCTGGATTCTATTTCCGGCGGGGAGATCATCGAGGTTTTTGTGGATTTGTGGAAGCAGGGGCATACTATTGCGGTGATCACACATGATAAAGACATTGCTGTCAGAACTCAGAAAATCGTTAAGCTGAAAGATGGGAGGGTGGTGGACGGGGGGAGTAGCTTATAAGTGGTAGATTTTTTTATGCACAGGGGGTGTGTTTATTTTCTTCAAAAATATATTTATCGTAACAAAGCAAAAAATTATGTAGGTCAACCATCCCTAGCCTCTGGCGGGTGGTTGACAATTCTTTTTGTCATGCTAACAAGAGGTCATGCTTAAACTGCAAAACTGATCTAAGAATATATCACTACATTTTCTATTGATATGTAACGCATTTATATATAGAAATACCCACCTACCCCAAATTGTGAAACTTTAACCTCGATAACGTTGATTTATGGCTTTTCTTCCTGTTTGTGTGACTCGATCTCGTCTGTTAGTTTAAGAATTATATCGTAGGGAAGGGCTAGCCAGCTCTCTACCTGAGCGGCGTAATTCCGGGTTAACAGCGACACCTTGGCTGCTGTTTCCTCGTCCGGCGCTTCGTAAATATGCATTGAATCCCAGTAGCCCATCAGGGCGTAATGCGCTTTGAAGTTTATCTCAGGGCAGTTTTTCTTTATCTCCTCCAGCCAGGCACTGCCGCTCCTGGATCTGTCGTGAATCTTGGCACCTATCTCAGTTACCTGGGCATCTCTTCTTGCAAGCTTGGTCATCAGCACAAATGTTCTCATAAAAAACCTCCTTGCACACTTTAACTTCGATGAAGTGTGCATGATATATATAAAAATCCTTCTTATGTCAAAACGTTGACGTCTATGACCCCAATTGCGGGTATACTTAAATTATAATCGCATTTGTCCTTAATTTGCAAGGGAATTTATAAATTATTTTATTTTTTCCTCGAGCCTATGTTCCTCCTGTTTTTCGTTCTATTTCTCTCCTCCCAAAATCAAAGGCAATCCGCTTTCTCCTGCTCCTATAACTACAATTTTGGTATTGGGGCTTTCGGCTAATTGCTGGGTTGCCTCGATCCCTTTCCATTTGAGGATGTTCGGGTTTAAGCCCCGGGTTACGATTGCCTGAAAGTCCGAAATACCCTTTGCCTCGATGCGTTTTCTTTCCGCTTCCTGTGTTTCCTTGAGCAGAACAAACTGCATCCTCTGCTGTTCCTGGTCTGCGGCTAATTTCAGATTGATAGCCTCGGAGATTTTAGCCGGAAGGATCACGTCGCGGATGATGACGTTCTGCACCTCGATGAACTTCGGTTCCATCAACTTACTCATTCCCGCGGAGATCTCAGTGGCGATTAGCTCCCTTTTGGTGGAATAGATCTCATCCGGTTTATATCTGCCCACTATGCTGCGCGCCTCGCCCCTTATAGCCGGACCTATTATCACATCGTAATAATCAGGTCCAACGGTGACCTGAAGACTGTCGATTTTTATAGTGATCGGTTTATACCAGATAGAAGTCTCAAGCCCGATGGTAGCGCCATCTGCGGAGAGCACATTGAGAAGCTCCTTACTTTCCTGCACCTGGGTCTGGTAAACGAAAATCGAGTTCCAGGGCATATGCCATTGAAAACCCTCTCCATGAATTTTACCCATCTGAGTACCCCCGCGAAACCTCATATATTTTACTCCATGATGTCCGGAGGGAATATTAGTGCCACATCCTACCAAGAATACTGACAAAAGGATCAGGCTTACCAGAAAGTACTTTTTCATTTTTTACCTCCTTCTATAAGTGTTATGTTGTTATCTCGCAAAAAAAGTCCCAAAAAATAATAAATATCACCTCCCTTAAAAATAATTAATCGCTTTTGAATCTCATTATCGCGCCTAGAACCAGTCATTAAAAACTATTCTGAATAATTTTCAAATGTCAAGAACTTTCTTGAATTTATTATATAACTAACATGCCACCATATTAAAGCAAATCAATAAAAATTAAGATTATTAGACTAAGTTCTTGCTTCAATTCAAAATATCAACTATTTTCTATACTCGAAGAACTAAT
>JAOUFL010000115.1 GCA_029858245.1 Candidatus Zixiibacteriota bacterium | reverse complement strand
GCATAAGCCCCAACCATCAGCTTCTGGCATATTCAGTGGATACCTCAGGAGCAGAAAACTATACCGTCTATGTGAAAAATCTAAATAGCGGTAAACTGCTTGAAGATATAATTCCCAATGCCTCTGACTTAATGGAATGGGGTAACGATAATATGACCCTTTTCTACAGCACGCTGGATGAAATCAAGCGGCCTTACAAACTCTACCGGCATAAACTGGGAACAAACTCCAGTGATGATAGTCTCTTATATCATGAAAAAGACGAGGCTTATTATCTGAATCTGTCTAAATCAAAAAGCAAAGCCTATATTTTTATGAGTCTTGAGAGCATTACCACCACGGAAGTGCATTTTCTGGATGCGGAAAACCCTTCGGGCGATTTCAAAATAATTCACCCCCGCCAGTATGAAATGGAATATTCGGTTGAACACCACGGTAATAAATTCTACATTCTGACAAACGATAATGCCAAAAACTTCAAGCTTATGGAGACATCAGTTGAAAACCCTTCCAGGGAGAATTGGGTAGAAATAATCCCGCACAGGGATTCCGTTAAAATAGATAGAATAGAGCCTTTCAAAAATCATTTAGTCATTTATGAAAGGGAGAATGGACTGAAGAAAATTCGGATCGCAGATTTATCCACCGGTGTGGTACATAACGTGGAGTTCCTTGAACCGGTTTATACCTTGTGGAAAGCTGAAAACCCCGATTTTAATACCAATATACTTCGTTTCACCTATACCTCCCTGCTGACTCCGGAGTCGGTATTCGATTATAATATGGATAACAGAACGCGTGAGCTTAAAAAACAATCTGAAGTCCTGGGTGGATATGATCCTTCCTTATATCAGTCGGAAAGGATTTTTGCCAGAGCCAAAGACGGGACTGCCGTTCCTATCTCTCTGGTTTTTAAAAAGGGGATAACTAAAGAGGGAAATAATCCTTTGCTTCTGGATGGGTATGGTTCCTATGGCATAAGCTCGGAGCCCTATTTTTCGTCAAACCGCTTAAGCCTTTTGAATCGGGGGTTCATTTATGCCATCGCCCATGTACGTGGTGGTGGGGAGATGGGCAGGTACTGGTATGAGGATGGAAAACTGCTAAAAAAGAGAAATACCTTTACCGATTTCATTGCCTGTGCGGAGTATCTTATAGCGGAAAAATATACTTCCAGTGATAAACTGGTTGCCACCGGGGGAAGTGCCGGTGGCCTTCTTATGGGTGCCATAACCAATATGCGACCGGATCTTTTCAAGATAGTAATTGCAGAAGTGCCCTTTGTGGATGTGGTGAACACTATGATGGATCCCACCATACCCTTGACGGTCACAGAATATGAGGAATGGGGCAATCCCCACAATAAAGAATATTACGACTACATCAGATCTTATTCTCCCTACGACAACGTTGAGACCAGGGATTACCCGAATTTGCTCATCTCCGCAGGTTTAAACGATCCCCGGGTTGCCTACTGGGAACCAGCTAAATGGACCGCCAAACTCAGAGCTTTGAAAACCGATACCAACCTTCTTCTGCTCAAAACCAATATGGGTGCAGGTCATGGTGGTGCCTCCGGTCGGTATGATTATCTAAAGGAGATCGCTTTTGAATACGCCTTCATCTTCAAGGTACTGGGAATTGGAAGGTAAATAAATTGAACTGGCTGGGAGATTTTAGTAAAATAACCTGTCCTGCAGCGCTACTCACATATTTTATAGTGAAAGAAATAACAGGTTAGCTTATGAGGATACTAAAATTTTATTTTTCAGCAGCCCGGAGAAGGTCCGCTTTTGAAAAGATAGTTGATCAGGTAAATGATATCACTTATCAGGACGTCTCCGTCACAGTCAACATCACCTATTAAAACACCTCCAGCTGGAGCAGAGCCTGATTTGAAAAGATAGTTTATAATATAAACTACATCCGAGACTGAAATGCTGGTATCTCCGTTCGCATCCCCGAAAAACAGCTTTGATCTTTCCCGGGAAAAGTAAACAAAATCATCTCCGGTGCTACCGTCTGTCCGAATCATCTGAAACCTCGCCGAATCAGGATATATGATGAATTGAACCAGATGATGAGATTTCTCCGTGTATACCGTCCAGCTGCTCTCTGCTGGAGTGTGAAGAGGTGCTCCACCTCCAGCAGTTATGATATAAGTCACTCCATTTATAGGTCCATTTCTTTGATAGAAGTGGCTATGCCCGCTCAAGACCATATCTACTTTAAAGCTCTCAAAAACCGGAGACAGTGCATCCCTCAAGTCAAGATCGCTATTATGCCCACCAGCACAATAAGGGTGATTGTGTATAAAAACGAAAATGTAAGTTTTATCATAAGCACTCAAAAGATCATTTCTGAGCCATCGGTATTGATTGCTTGAAGGACCATATGGAATTTCTGTATCTATTGAGATGAAATGGGAATTACCATAATCGAATGAATAAAAACTCTCCACGCTATCCGGATTGTTATGTGGAAGATAAAAATAATTGTAGTAAAGCGGACTTTCATTTTCGTGATTTCCTATAGCATAATAGAAGGGTATCTTCGGGGCACAGGTAGCACTTGAACAGATAATGGCAAAATAGGTTGTCCATTGGGCTTCGTCAAATCCATCTTCTACTAAATCTCCTGAATGGAGACTAAAGTAGGGATTTTGCTCGATTAATCTGTTTATTACAGCCAGATGGCTATCAGCCTGTGTCCTGGTATCACCTATAACCGTAAACTTAAACCCCTTACCAAAAGACGCGGCAGTTCGGAAGGTATAAGTCTGAGTTATCAGATCTCCAAACAAGATCCGGTAATAATATGTAGTGTCAGGCAAAAGACTGGATAGTTTTAAGCTGTGAGCTGTTTTTAAGGTTATATCCTTTAGTTCGTATTCACAATCTGCGGTCAGTCCATATTGGATCAGGGAGCTATCGAGAGCAGCAGTGTGCCAGCTAATTATAATTGAGTTCTGGGTCACGCACGAAAGGTAGGGTCCCTTCTCTGGTAGTACTGTCAGTAACTCTTCCCTGTCCTGTTCATGGTGATTATTTAATGCAATGCCCGCAGAGAGTTCTTCCCCGCTTAAATGTATAATAAGAAGAATACCAAATGCTAACCTGTACATTATCCCTTCGTTCTTTAAAATACGATTATGCAAAAATATAATCAAAAACAAAAATAACTGTTTTTTATTAAATTAACAAATTTTTTTCTAACTAATCCGTTAAGCGTATGGGAAGATACCGTATTTTATCCTTTAAAAACCTTATTTACTATTTTATTTCTTTATCAGATTTAGTAAAGTAACTATAAAATTATCCGAAAAGTAATAATTAAGGAACGGAAGTAATTTAAAAAGAACATCTATTCAAAAAAACACAAGCAGGAGGTAGTATATGATTACCACTAATTCCAGAACCAGAAAGACCACCTTTAGTCTGGATATACCAGATGCCAGCAAGGTCTTTTTGGTAGGAGAGTTCAACAACTGGAGCCAGAAGAAAAATCCCATGAGAAAACTCAAGGGGATGTGGCAAATATCTTTGCCTTTAAAGCCGGGAGAGTATAAATTTAAGTATCTGGCAGACAGCACCTGGCAGAATGACCCTGTGGCACATAAATACTGTACCAGCCCCTTTGGAGGGGATGATTCGGTAGTGGTAGTGCCAGATTACCCGGTTATTAAGAGGTAGTTTAAACTTACCTCAATTTCTTTATTCCTTAAATGGACAAAGAACTTCTTTGTCCTTAAAGAAACATTTACATGCCCGGATACCGCATTGAGCACGACAGGGAAAACTGCATCGGTTGCGGAAATTGCGTGAAGCTCTGCCCAAAATTCTGGATAATGGGAGCGGATGAGAGATCGGATATCATAGGTGCAACCGAGCCAGAGCCTGGGTGGGAGCACTTAGAGATTATAGAAAAGGACCTCCCCTGCAACGAAAAAGCCGCAGATGAGTGCCCGGTTAATGTAATTCATATCAGAAATTTGGACACCGGAAAATTACTGTATTGATTTTTTATTACAGCCTGTGTTATATTAATCGAAATGACTGATCGAACCCTGGTTGGCAGATGCGGACTTTATTGTGGAACTTGTTCTATATACCGCGCTGAAAGAGATGACCCGGAATATAGAAAAAGATTAGCTTCTCGCTTCAACTGTCCACCTGAAAAAGTCAAATGCAATGGTTGTGGTGCTCTTACACCTGGGTGCTGGGGATTTGAGTGTAAATTTATTAAGTGCTTGAATGAGAAAGGGCACCGATTCTGCTATGAATGCCCGGATTATGAAAATAGAACCTGCCAGATGTTTGAAGAGTTCTCTAAGAATTATCTCGAAGAAGATGGCGTAGATTTGAGAAAGAATTTAGCGATGATTAAGGCGGGTAAAATTGATGAATGGCTAAAACTTTCTAAAGAATTATATACCTGTAAGTTCTGCGGAAAACCAACAGTAACCGGTGCGAAGAGTTGCCATCATTGTAAGAAAGAAATCAAACTCAAAATACAGTGATAAACAGAAAGCATCTTTAATTTGTACTACAGCAGAACATCTTTAAGATATACAGATATGATGGATTAACGATTATTTATAAAATTCAAGCTAAGGAGGATAAATGGATGAGCTTATGAATTCCGCAAAGATTGCGGTGCATAACTGTATGGGGGTAAAAAAGGGAGAAAACGTATTAGTCATCACGGATGAGCCTTTGAGGCAGATCGGACAGGCTTTATGGAAAGCAGCGAAGGAGATTGCAGGCGAAGCTATGCTTCTGGAGATAATCCCGCGTTCCACCAATGGCGAAGAGCCACCACCTGTGGTAGCCGATTTTATGAAAAGGTTCGATGTTATACTGATTCCCACTTCCAGGTCAATGACTCATACCAAGGCAAGAAGGGATGCCTGCAGCTCCGGAGCAAGAATTGCTACCTTACCTGGAATCACCGAGGATTCGATGAAAAGGACCTTGAGTGCAGATTATGATAAAATAGCTGAGAGGAGCCAGCAGTTGATGAAGATTGCATCCGGTAAAAATACTGCCAGGTTAAAAACACCCTCCGGAACTGATATCAGTATGAGTATAAAGGGAAGGATATGGAATACAGATACAGGGTTGTACCACAAGCCCGGTACCTATGGAAACCTGCCTGCAGGGGAAATCTTCCTTGCACCTCTGGAGGGAACTGCCAATGGCATAATTATGGTAGATGGGGCTATGGCTGGAGTGGGCCTAGTAAAGAAACCTATTAAACTGTTAGTAAGGGATGGATACGTTACTGAAATCACAGGAGATAGCTCTGCCAGAGTTCTGGAAAAAGCAATTGAACCCTTTGGAAAACCAGCACGTAATATTGCCGAGTTGGGTATCGGAACAAATGATAAAGCCAGGATCACCGGCTCTGTTCTGGAGGATGAGAAGGTATTGGGAACCGTGCATATGGCGATTGGCGATAACAAATCTATGGGTGGGGAAGTATCAGTTCAGAGTCATTTAGACGGGATTTTATTAAAACCCACCCTGGAAATAGACGGAGAGATTATTATGCAAGATGGAACGCTGAAGATATAAAACATCTTCTATCATTGTCCCGCGCAAACGATTACTCTTTTCTCTTTTTGTCTGAAAAAACTATTAAATAACAGCGTCCAGGTTAAACCTGGACGTTTTTATGTCTTCAAAATATGGCTTTTCCCAATTTATGTTTCAAGAGTCAATTTTATTTTAACCTGTAAATCATTTTTATAGAATGTGCAAATTCTATAGAATATGAATAATTTTTGTATAGATATCCTGTTCGGGTATATATATATGAAGGAGTAGGAATATCGAATTTTTATTTTCACTTGCTATTTATTTAAAAATTTCTTTCTTTTATTCTTCAAAAAGGATGGTAGCATGTTTTCAATAAAGTTTTTTAAAATTTATGTTTTGTTTCTGCTTTTTCAATTCCTGACCTGTAAAGGAGGTATCGATAGTAAAAATTCAGATTCGCCTTACGATTTTTCCCTGCAGGACCTTAAGGGGAAAATCCATTCTCTAAAAGAATTCAAAGGGAAGGTTGTTCTTTTGAATTTTTGGGCTACCTGGTGTCCTCCCTGTAAAGAAGACATTGCCGAGCTGGTTAAAATCTATGGTCAATACAAGGACTCTGGACTGGAGATTATCGGCATCTCCCTCGACAAGAAGGAATTAGGAGTTGTGGATTCATTCGCCAGGGAGATGGATATCCCTTATACTATTCTAATGGGAGATGAAACCATGATAAAAAACTATGGGGATTTCAAAGGAGTACCTACAACTTTTCTTTTAAATCGTGAAGGAGTAATAGTCAAAAGGTATGCCGGACAAATAACCGTGGAAACCATCAAATCAGATTTGAACGCATGGCTCAAAAAATAACAACTATGGAAATAAAGAATTAGAATAAAAAGAGATAGTATGAGGAGAAATAAGAAAAAAATGAAGTTAGCCACTACGGCTGTTAACCTGGGAGATGAGATGTTTCCCCTGGGATCATTAGCTGAGCCTATATTTCAAACCTCCACCTTCGGTTTTAGAAATACCGCAGAGCTTATGAAATATCTGAAAGGTGAAAAAAGACTCTATTTTTACACCCGTTATTCTAATCCTACTACTGAAATGGTGGAGAGGAAAATGGCAGCCTTAGAAGGAGGTGAAGCTGCCTTAGCTACCTCCTCCGGAATGGCTGCAATAAGTACAGCTCTCTTGACCCTGGTTTCAACTGGAGAGGAAATGATTAGCACTTTTCCAGTTTACGGGGGAACATTCCGACTTTTTATGAATCTTTTCCCCAGACTGGGAATCAAAGTTCATTTTGTGGACGTGGATGCTGTAGAAAAAGCTGTTGATTTCATAAATCCAAAAACCAGAGTTCTTTTTATCGAAACCCCTACTAATCCCAATCTCCGGTTGGTGGATTTAAAAAAAACATCTAAGCTTGCTAAAAAGTACAGGCTCGTAACTATGGCAGATAATACCTTTGCTACTCCTTTTAATCAGAAACCTCTTGAGTATGGTATTGACATTAGTATTCACAGTGCTACCAAATACTTAGCCGGACACAGCGATCTTATCGCTGGAATAATCGTGGGCAGGAAAAGTTTCGTCTCCAGATCAGTTGAGGTGATGAAATTACTTGGTGGCTGTTTAGACCCGCTTGGTTCATTTTTATTCGCCAGGGGACTGAAGACCTTCCCCTTGAGAGTTGAAAAACAAAACCACAATGCCTCTAAAATCGCCCACTATTTTTCAAAACACCCGAAGATA
>JAOUFL010000114.1 GCA_029858245.1 Candidatus Zixiibacteriota bacterium | reverse complement strand
CAGAAATGTGAGAATTGAAATAACTGAAAGTAATCCTTTGTGAAAGGGGTAACTTATGTTAGAATCGAAAATCAGAAAATTGATTAAAATAGTAGAGGAAAGCAGTATAGATGAGTTAGAGGTTACAAGTTTAGGTAGAAAAATTCGTATTACCCGAAGAGTAAATCATCAGAATCCTCACAGCTCTTCACATATATTAACTAATCCCCCCAAAGAGAATGTTACATCTTCTCAACTGCCTGTAGAAGAGAAGGAGTCTATAACTGTCGAGGTTTCCAAGGCAGAAGAGATTGAAGGGAACTTGGTTCCAATCAAATCTCCTATGGTAGGGACTTTTTACCGGGCACCTGCTCCTGGTGCCAAGCCTTATGTGGATGTTGGTCAGGTAATCAGTGCAGGACAGGTAGTGTGTATTGTCGAAGCGATGAAATTGATGAATGAAATTGAATCAGAAGTAGCAGGAAGAGTAGTCAAGATACCGGTGGAGAACGGAAAGCCTATAGAGTTCGGGCAGACTCTTTTCTTAATCGAGCCCTTGTAAGCACAGTATTGCAATTTATAAGTTGTTAGACCACAAATAGAAATACGAATAGATTAAAGTAATACATCAAGGTGTTAGAATTTAATTCCTGACGACTTTTCAATTCATTTAATTAATATACTATTCTGCAGTTTAGGTTTGTCAATCATAATGCCAGAACTTGCTTTCTGACACCTTTGTTACTGTTTTTTACTGCTCCTTCCGTGGATACCCTTTTATTTTTAAATCAAAAGGGCGGTAAATTAAAAGGATTAAATTTGACTTTAGTTAAACCTGGGCTGTCCACACTTATTTAAGGTATATGTAAATAAAAAGATTTACCTCCAGGTTACCAGAAACAGTATTAAGGTCTCAGTTGATTTAGCCGAAAATAGAAACGAGTCAGGCAGTTTTAAGAGCAGGAGGTTAAAATGGGTTTGAGCTTAAAGCAAATGCTGGCAGAGGTGCTGGCAAAAAAGGCTTCTGACTTGCATCTCAGAGTAGGGGTAAAGCCCATCATCCGAGTCGATGGAATTCTCTATCCATTGGAATGCGAGAACTTGACCCAGCAGGATATGGAGGAGATAATAAACCAGATACTAAGTGATGAGCAGAAAGAAAAGTTTTACAAGAAAAATGAATTAGATCTGGCTTTGAGCGTCTCTAAAATGGGAAGATTCAGGATAAACTTCTACAAGCAAAGAGGAACACCAGGAGCAGCAATTCGAACCGTGAATACACTGGTGCCTTCTTTTGAAGAGCTTAATCTACCACCGGTTATCCGGGAGTTAGCTAACTATCGCCGTGGTATGGTAATCCTGACTGGTACTACAGGAAGCGGAAAATCAACTACCCTGGCAGCGATGATCGAGCATATAAACAGCACCCGCACCGATAACATCCTTACGATTGAAGACCCGATAGAATACATCATGAGAGACCGCAAGAGTATAATCGGACAAAGAGAGGTGGGGGGTGATACGGAAAGTTTCGTTACCGCATTAAGGCATGCTTTTCGTCAGGATCCGGATGTGATATTAATAGGAGAGATTCGGGATTACGAGACATTATCCATTGCATTGACTGCTGCAGATACAGGGCATTTAGTCTTGTCCACTTTACATACCTTGAACGCCATCGAGACTATAAACCGAATAATCTCATTTTACCCGCCTCATCAACACCAGCAGATCAGATTACTTTTAGCGGCAACTCTAAAGGCGATAGTCTGCCAGAGACTTCTTCCTCGGGGAGACGGACCTGGTAGAATACCAGCAATAGAGGTGCTTGTTTCGACTGCCTTAGTCAGGGAATATATTATAGATCAGATGAAAACCCCTCTTATAATAGAGCTGATCGAAAGTGGTAATATTCAATACGGGATGCAGTCTTTTGATCAATCTATAATGCAGCTATATAAAAACGGATTCATATCCTACGAGGAAGCTATGCAACAGTGTTCCAATCCGGATGATTTTGAGCTGAGGGTTAAAGGGATTACCGGAGCTGCGGATAGAGGCTGGACAGAATTCGAACAGTCAAGGAAGAAAAAATAGTTAAAAAAACTCCTTTTATTTACATCTTTTAGCCCCGGGATGATTCCGGGGCTATTTTATTCCCTGTATATCAGGTAGCTCTTTATACTATTAAAAGTTCAGATTTTTCTTGCTAATCCAACAGAAAAAAACTAAATTTTAGACTAAAGTTTTCAGGAATACCTGGCAAGTAAGTAATATGTTCAAAAAAATACTCATTGCTAATCGAGGAGAGATCGCCTTAAGGGTTATCCGGGCGTGTAAAGAGTTAGGTATAGCCACTGTTGCCGTGCATTCAGAAGCAGATGCCGATTCACTGCATGTTAGATTTGCAGATGAGAATGTTTGTATTGGCCCGGCTAAATCGATAGAAAGCTATCTGGATCCCAAGAGGATTATAAGCGCAGCCGAGATAACCAATGCCGATGCCATTCATCCAGGATACGGTTTTTTAGCTGAAAATGCAGATTTTGCCGAGATATGTGAATCCTGCAAAATAAAATTCATTGGTCCAACTTCCCGGATGATAAGATTGATGGGTGATAAAGCAATGGCAAAACAGAAGATGAGAGAAGCCGGGGTTCCAGTTATACCCGGCAGTGAGGGAACAGTCAACAGCGTGGAGGAGGCTCAGGAAATCGTGCTGAAAATTGGACTGCCGGTATTAATTAAAGCAGTAGCGGGTGGTGGTGGAAAAGGAATGAGAATAGCAAAAACCGAAGATGAGCTTAAAAAGAGTTTCGAAATGGCACAGATGGAAGCAGGAGCTGCTTTTGGAAATCCGGAGGTATATATTGAAAAATTTATCTTGAATCCCAGGCATATAGAGTTTCAGGTCCTGGGAGACAGTTACGGCAATCTTGTTCACCTGGGTGAAAGGGATTGCACCATTCAGCGGAGAAACCAGAAGTTAATCGAGGAATCACCCTCTCCGGCTATAAATACTTCTCTCAGGGTAAAGATGGGGGATACAGCAGTCTTAGGAGCCTCCAGTATAGATTATGAGAGTGCAGGAACTATTGAGTTCCTCCTGGATAAAAATGGTAATTTTTATTTTATGGAGATGAATACCCGAATACAGGTAGAACATCCCGTGACTGAAGAGGTAACCGGAATAGACCTTTTAAAGGAACAGATAAAAATAGCATGGGGTGAAAAACTTTCTCGTACCCAGGCTGAGATTACCTTAAAAGGCCATACTATTGAATGCAGGATTAACGCCGAGGATCCCGAAAAGGATTTCAGACCCAATCCAGGTTTGATTAACAGCTTCCATGTACCAGGCGGGCACGGAATAAGGGTTGATACCCATGCTTATTCGGGATATATGATCCCTCCGTATTACGATTCACTGGTAGCCAAATTGATCTCCTCGGGTGATTCCAGGGAAGAGTCCATTCTCAAAATGAGGGGAGCTTTAGATGAGTTTATCATCGAAGGTGTTAAAACCACCATTCCATTTTATAAAAACGTATTCTCGGACCCTAATTTAATCAGTGGTGAGTATGACACTTCGTTTGTTGAAAGTTTTCTCAAGAAAACAGCAGAAAGCAAAGTATCTACATGAACTTTTTAAAGGAGGGAAAGTGGTTATAAAAGAGGATTTAAAATATACCAGGGAACACGAATGGATAAAACTGGAGAATAACATCGCCACCGTGGGCATAACCGACTATGCCCAGGGGGAACTGGGGGATGTAGTTTTTATTGAACTGCCCAAGATAGGAACCAGGGTTGAACATATGAAACCTTTCGGAGTAATAGAAGCGGTCAAGGCAGTATCCGAGCTTTTCTCCCCGGCTACAGGTGAGGTTACAGAAGTGAATTCAAAGCTTGAGTCAGAATCAGGTTTAATTAATAAGGATCCGTATGGTGAGGGGTGGATTATCAGGTTGAAGATTAAGAACATAAAAGAGCTGGATCAACTTCTTTCTGCAGAAGAGTACAAAAAGCTATTGGAAAATAAATAGAGTTAAACTGAACCATTATCAAAGTTGACGAAAGATGAGTTACATTCCGAATACCGAAGGTGATTTAAAAATCATGCTGAAGAAGCTGGGGGTCGACGATTTTAATGAACTAATCGGGGCAATTCCCGAATCGCTAAGGTTGAAAGGCAAGCTGAAGCTGCCCGAACGTTTATCCGAGCTGGAGCTGAAAAACCTTTTAAGTGGTTTAGCAAAAGAGAATAAAAATACCGACAGTATTATCAGCTTCCTGGGAGGGGGAGCATATGATCATTTTATTCCCAGCGTTATAAATCATATACTCCTTCGTTCCGAGTTTTATACTGCTTACACCCCCTATCAACCGGAAGTTAGCCAGGGGACACTGCAAAGCATCTATGAATATCAATCTATGATCTGTCAGCTGACAGGGATGGAAGTCTCAAATGCCTCGATGTATGATGGAGCATCAGCCGTAGCCGAGGCAGCCCTGTTATCCATAGCTGAAACCGGCAGGAAAGAGATTCTGGTATCAGCAGGTTTAAATCCCAACTATCTTAAAGTCCTTAACACCTACTGTGAAAGAGGCGGGATTAAAATCAGAAAAATCGATTTAGAAGATGGCATAACAGATTATAAACTGTTAGGTGAAAAGATATCCGCCAAAACAGCTGGCGTGATTTTACAGTCACCCAATTTCTTTGGATTAATAGAAAATGGCGAAGAAATAGTAGGTAAAACTCACCCTGCAGGAGCTCTTTTGATTATGGTGTGTGATCCTATCTCTCTGGCAATTCTGAAAACACCGGGTGAGTATGGAGCTGATATAGCAGTAGGTGAAGGACAAGCCCTGGGTAACAATCTAAACTTTGGAGGACCCTTTTTGGGGTACTTTGCCTGCAGGAAAAGCCTGGTGCGCCGTATGCCTGGCAGGATAGTCGGAGCTACAGTTGACTCCAATGGAAAAAGAGGTTTTGTTCTGGTTTTACAAACCAGAGAGCAGCACATACGAAGGGAAAAGGCGACTTCCAATATCTGTACAAATGAAGCTTTATGTGCACTGGCAGCTGCGATATACCTTTCACTTCTGGGTAAAAACGGTTTGAAAAAGGTCGCAGAGTTATGTCTCCAGAAATCTCATTACGCTGCCCAGCAGATATCAAGGATTGATGGCTTCAAAATCAAGTTCAAAAAACCATTTTTCAAAGAGTTTGTAATAGAAGCTCCTCTGCCCGCAAAAAGAATTATAAAGCTGCTTCTAAAGAAAAATATTTTTGCAGGTATCGATCTTTCTACGTTCGACCGGAAACTTAGAAACTGCTTAATGATATCTGTCACCGAGAAGAGAAGCAAAGAGGAGATAGATTATCTGGTGGACTGTTTGAAACGGTTAATCGAATAATCATGAGAAATCAGATTTTAGATTAAGGAGAATAGAGACTTTCAGGTTTTTAAGGTTAACAATAGCTTAAAGCTATAAGAATTCTGGAGAGCTTATGCCTTTTTGTCCTTTATGTAATACCGAATACCCCGCTGGTTCCAAAAGATGTCCTGATTGCGAAACAAATCTGGTGGATGAGCTCCCCGAAGAACAGGAGCAAGAGGAAAAAAGCCTGGTGCTTCTATATTTTACGCCCAACCGCGTTCTGGCAGAGTTTCTTAAGGAAACCCTGGAGGATAGTAATATTCCTTGCTATCTGCGTTATACCGGAAGTTTCCTGGAAGGAGGGTTGGGATATGTGGTCAAGGATCAACCGGGTTACAAGCTTTATGTGCCTGAGGATAAATATGAAGAAAGCCTGGCGATCAAGGAACAAACAGTAGGAAACCTATAACCAGGGAGAAACTCTTATGAGTAAAAAGAACTGCCTTAACTGGCTGGTACTGCTTTTAGTTGTTTTGGCATCCGTTTATTTTTACTCCTGTGCGAAAGTAGTACCTAAGGAGATTAACTGGGCAGCAAATTTTGAAGAGGCATCCAAAGCATCCCAGTCGCAGAACAAAAACATGGTTCTTGAGTTTTATACCGATTGGTGTAAATGGTGTAAAAAACTGAACGATTCTACCTTCACCGATACCAGTGTTATTCGTTTTTCTATGGATTTTATCTTTTTCAAGACCAATGCTGAGAAGGATACTGCTTTAGCCGAAAAATATCAAGTAAACGGTTATCCCACTATTATCTTGACCACTCCTTCAGGTGAGGAAATAGACCGGATAGTTGGGTATCTGGCTGCTCCTGAATTTATCACCGAATTAAAGGATTATCTCAAAGGGGAAGGCACCCTGGTTGATCTGGAAAATAAACTCAAGACTGATGCCAACAACATTGCCCTGTGGTTCAGGGTAGGTGAAAAATATCACGAACGCCGAAGATTTAATGAGGCAATATTTAATTTCCAGAAGGTGATTTCCCTGGATCCCAAGGATGAAATGAAAAAAGCTTCGGAAGCGCTTTTTAACATAGGATTAGTCCATATGAGACAGAAGGAGTACCCGAAAGCAATAGAGTTATTTCAGAAACTGCTTAAAGACTATCCTGAAAGCGAGTTGAAACTGGATGCCGAAGAATACATACCGTATTCTTACGAAAAGATGAACGATACGACAAAAGCTTTGACTCTATATAAAAAGATATTGAAAGATAATCCCAATATAGCTGCTTCCGAAAAAGAGTGGATTGAAGGGAGGATCAATAAGCTTGAAGGGAAAGAGGAGGTTAAAAAGTAAGATTTTAAATAGATAAATTTCAAGGAGCACTCTGCATGGATCAGAAAACTATTTTCGAGCTAAGCTCAGAAGGTAGAAAGGGTAGCGATCTACCGGAATTAGATTTGCCAGCTGAAAAGTTAGAGGAGCTTATTCCTGCGGAATTTTTAAGACAGGAGAAGCTGGAACTACCCGAGGTTAGTCAGGTGGATGTAGTCAGGCATTTCATTGCTCTTTCACTTTTGAATCATCACGTGGATAAGGGGTTTTACCCCTTAGGTTCTTGCACTATGAAATATAATCCCAAGATAAACGAGGATATGGCAAGACTACCAGGTTTTTCTTCTATTCATCCACTTCAGCCTGAGGAGACAGTTCAGGGTGCTTTGAAATTGATGTATGAGCTGGGAGAATATTTGCAAGAGATAGGTGGAGTGGAAGCAGTATCCCTGCAGCCTGCAGCCGGTGCTCAGGGAGAGTTAACCGGTCTTTTGATAACCCGAGCTTATCATACCAAAAAGGGAAATCCCCGATCCAGAATAATTATACCGGATTCAGCTCACGGGACAAATCCAGCTTCAGTAAGCGTAGCCGGATATAA
>JAOUFL010000113.1 GCA_029858245.1 Candidatus Zixiibacteriota bacterium | reverse complement strand
GTTCCCAGCAATAAAACCAGGGTTCGACTCCCCGTAGCGCTACCAGGATTCTCACGAAAAGATAGCATAATCATTCAACCTCACATTTATAAATAATCAGCTTGACTAATATCGTTTTATGATGTAACATAAAGTAAACCTCGCGTCCTGCTTCACTGTGAGTAAAATAGCTTAAAGAGTGATTATGTTTTTTAAAACAAAAGAGTTAAAGATTTCGTCTAAGCTTATTGAGGATGAATACTAATAAATAAATATTTTCATAAAAGGAAAAAGAAGGAAATGAATTTTTTCTATGCATTAATTTACACATAAAGGAAAGATTCTTATGACAGGGGAGGTATTCACTTTTTTAATTGGCGGGAAAGCAGGAGAAGGAGTAAAAAAAGCTGGTTCTGTTGCAGCCAGGTTATTTGCCAGTATGGGGCGGGAAGTATTTGAGATGGATGATTATCAAAGTTTAATTCGCGGGGGACACAACTTCTCGGTTATCAGCACTGCCAGCAGAAAAATCACCAGTCATTATACGAGAGCGAATCTAATAGTAGCAATGGACAAGCGAAGCTATGAACTGCACAAACAGGACCTAGGTGAAGACGGGATTATGCTGTATGACTCTGAGATTAAAGGTGACCTGAAAGGACTGGGAATACCGTTGAGAGCAGAGGCAAAAAAATACCCGAATCCGGATTTAAGGTTAGGTCTGGGTGCTGTTACTGTTCTTGCAGTCGCTGTGGGAATGGATAAAGAGAGTTTAAAAAAATTAATTCAGAGTGAATATCCCAGGGATTTAGATATAAATATCGCTTATGCAACGACTATATACGATATGGCTTCGCCTGAAATAGGCGGGAAGTTCAGATTAAATAACAGCGATAAAAAAAGAGTAATATACTCAGGGAACGAGATCATAGCTCTGGGTGCTGCTGCCGGCGGGCTGGACATCTATTATGCCTATCCTATGACACCCTCATCTTCTCTTATGCACACTCTTGCTGCACAAGGTGAAAAGCTGGGCATAATAGTGGTACATCCGGAAAATGAGATCGCAGTTGTCAATATGGCAATCGGCTCCATATTTGCCGGGGCTAAATCCATGGTAGGAAGCAGCGGAGGAGGTTTTGCATTGATGCAAGAAGGTTTTTCTCTTGCTGGCATGCTGGAGGCACCGCTCTTGTGTTGCTTAGCCTCCAGGCCGGGTCCTTCCACAGGTGTTCCTACCTATACCGCTCAGGGGGATTTAAATTTTGCCATACATCAAGGGCATGGAGAATTCCCACGAATAGTTGCCTCTCCCGGATGTATTGAAGAAGCATTTTATCTTACCTCCGAGATGTTAGATCTGGTCTGGAGATTCCAAACTCCCGGCATATTACTTACCGAAAAGCACCTGACGGAAAGCTCTATGACTCTGGATATACATATAAATAAGGCAGAACATTTCCAGCCTTTAATGCATTATGGAGGGGAATATAAAAGATACCTCGACTCAAAAGACGGTATTGCACCGCTTTTATTTCCACCCTCAGATGAGTTAATAAAATGGAACAGCTACGAGCACGACGAAACAGGGATTACCACAGAAAACCCCGAACTGATTGCAAAGATGCAGGAAAAAAGAAACAGAAAGAAAATCTCGCTTTTGAATCATTTAAAAAACAAGCATACGGTTAATATATATGGAGAGAGGGGACCTTTGATTTTCACCTATGGTTCGACTACTATGAGTGTAAGAGAAGCATTAAGAGCTGGAGATATTGATGCTACAGTGGTTCAACCGATATATCTGGAGCCTTTACCTGTTTGGGAGCTGGAAAAATATAAAGATAAAGAACTAATAGTTGTGGAGCAGAGCTGTGCAGGGCAGTTTGCGTTGTTACTCAAAGAGAAAGCAGAGCTTAATCCCGGGTCGGTCATTAAAAAGTATGATGGCAGGCCTTTTGACCCTGTTGAATTAGCAATAGAGATAAAGAAGGCGGTATCAAATGGATGAGCTCATAACCTATGCTGAGAATACCTGGTGCCCGGGTTGTGGTAATTTTGGCATTCTGACTGCTTTTAAAAAAGCAGTAAAAAAACTGGAGGATGAGGGGAGAGGAAAGAAGGATCTTGTTATCACAGCGGGTATCGGCTGTCACGGCAAGATATTTGATTACCTTAAGCTCAGCGGTATATATTCCATACACGGCAGATCGATGGCTACTGCCCAGGGTATTAAAATTGCAAACCCCGGTCTTCGGGTAGTAGCATTTGCTGGTGACGGCGATGCCTTTGGAGAAGGGATTGCACATATGATATTTGCTGCCAAGAGGAACTCGGACATAACCGTAATTCTTCATGATAATGGTGTGTATGGACTCACTACCGGTCAATACGCCCCCACTTCAGTTAAGGGTTTTAAAGGTCCTTCTACACCCAGAGGAAGTATTGAGGAGCCACTTAATCCGCTGGCTTTGATGTTAGAAGCCAGGGCGACCTTTGTTGCCAGAGGCTATGTGGGGAAATTAGACCATCTGGTTGATGTTATAACGAAGGCGATCAGGCATCAAGGTTTTTCATTTGTAGATATTTTTCAGCCCTGCGTTACCTTCAATAATACGTATAAAAGATATAATGAAAAGGTTGAAATCTTAAATCATATACCTGCGGATTATGATGAAGCTATGTCTATTGCCAAAATGGAGGATAAGTTGCCTGTAGGAGTAATATACAGAGTAGAAAAACCTGTGTTTCACAAAGAGCTTTATGGTGATTTTAATCCTGTTTTAAAAAAATTATCAAAAGAAAAAAGAATTGCGGAGATAAAAAAGATGTTAAGTGCTTTATAATAAGAAAAGGAGGAAATGATGGAAGAGGAAAGGAAATCGGAAATCGGGAAAACTGCACAAGAGTTTTCTCTTAAAGATCAGAACGGGAAGGAATTCAAATTAACATCCTTCAAGGGGAAAAGGGTGCTACTTTCATTTCACCCTTTAGCCTGGACAGAGGTGTGTGCCAGGCAGATGAAGTCCTTAGAGGAAAATAAAAAGGTGCTGGATTCATTAAGTACCATCGCAGCGGGTATTAACGTCGATCCTTTACCATCGAAACAGGCCTGGGCAAAAAGCTTGGGAATAGAAAAAACCTCTCTTTTATCAGATTTCTGGCCACACGGGGAGGTGGCTAAACTTTTCGGGATTTTCCGGGAGAAAAACGGCTTTTCGGAAAGAGCAAATATCCTGTTGAACCAGGATCAGAAAATAGTTCTCTTCAAGGTTTACGAGATAAGTCAATTACCGGACATAAATGAAATAATAAATTTTATAAAAAAAAATCTTTAATAATAAAAGGAGTTGAGAATAATGGATATGAAACATGTGAAGGGGGAAAACAGGGGACATGTTGTTTTGTATGCCTTGAGCACCTGTGTATGGTGCAGGAAAACCAAACATCTGCTGGATAAATTAGGGGTGGAGTTTTTTTATATAGACGTTGATCTCTTGAAAGGTAAAGAAAAAGATGAGGTGATGGAGAAGCTCAAACACCACAATCCGAAGTGTACTTTTCCTACTTTAGTAATTAACGATAAGAATTGTCTAATTGGCTATGCCGAAAAGGATATCAGGAGGGAATTGAAGGGTGAAGGATGATGATATAAGAGAGAAGGAAGCTGAACAACTTTTTCTTAAGCTGGATAGGGATGCCAGAGCAGGTGGATATAATCTGAATCCGGATATTGAATTTACCAGAGATTTGGTCAAGGGGCTGATCATTAATGAAAGAAGATACGGATACCAGGCTTGTCCCTGCAGGTTAGCCTCAGGTATTAAGGAAGAAGATCTGGATATAATCTGCCCTTGCGATTACCGCGATCCTGATTTAAATGAATATGATGCCTGCTACTGTGCCTTGTATGTATCGGAGAAAGTTTTGAAAGGTGAAAAAAAGACTGGCTCAATTCCCGAAAGAAGACCTCCATTGGAGGAGAGAAGAAAAGAAAAACCCAAGGGTGTTATAGGGAATATTACCTCCCCACCATTACCTGTATGGAGATGTAAAGTTTGCGGATATTTATGTGCCAGAGAAAATCCACCTGAAATCTGTCCAATCTGTAAAGCAAAAAAGGAAAGGTTCGAAAGGTTTATGTAAAATCTATTCCACCAATCCGCTGGAGTATAAAGCCTCAAGGTCTTGAAACTTCGGCTTTACTGAAAAAACTCAAAATAATAAGCTCTTTAAAACTGTTATATCACTCTTGCCAATATATATCCAATTCCTAATAGAAATTGAGTAACTAATACCACCATTACATTGGCACCCTGAGCCGGGAGTATTTTAGTTATATCAGAATGTGCTATCGAGCCGCTGATGGCTTTTAAGGCCAGAGGCAGAGTGAGCAGGGCAATCAGGGTGAATGGGGGCATTATTTTGAATATCACACCTAATACAATCCAGACGTAGACCAGCAAGGTCAGGGCAGAATATAATTTTGCCGCTTTGTCTTTGCCCAGGATGATGGGTAAAGTTTTTCTTCCACCGACTTTATCTGCTTCTGCGTCCGGGAATTCGTTCAAAAACAAAAGATTGCATACTAAAATACCAGAAGGAATCGAGGCGAAAAGCACCTGAAAGGAAAAACCTTTATTCAAAATAAGATATACCCCCAAAACCGGAAGAGTGCCTAAACCCAGACCTGCAGAGATTTCGGAGAAGCCCAACCCTAATTTTGCCAGGAAACTTGTGTAGAAGAGGACAAAAATCGCTCCAAGAATAAATATAGGCAAAAGGAACCACCCTTTGTTTAAAATAAAATAAATACCAATAGGCACTGCAAGAATAAAAGAGATAATTCCCAGCCAGAAGGTTTGTCCAGCGGAGATTTTGCCGGAGGTTAGTAACCCGCTTCCCCCGCTGAAGGGTGTCCTGTTTGCCTTGAGGTCGATTCCGCTTTTGTAATCGTAATAGTCGTTTAAAGTATTAACTGAGGTATGCAGGAGAAGCAAACCTATGAGAGTAAGAAGGGTGTATTTGATATTAAAGATTCCATCATAAAAAGCCATGGAGGTGCTTAAAATAATTAAAACCAGAGAAAGTATAAGAAACTGTGGACGGGTTTCGAGAAAAAAGGTTTTTAGGGACATAGAGTGTTCCTTTTTTTAAAGATTCGATAAACCTGAAGGTTTATATTCTAGCTATTAAATCTCTATTTGTGTATCTTTTATATTCAGTTTTTGTTGGATCACCTGATATGGCAAGTTACAAATTTGCTGACTGATCAGGAAATCCGATATTCAGCTAAAAGCTTGGTAGCTGCAAGCTTTAGCTTGTGAATAAATCTCACGCAGACTAAAATCTGCAGCTACCTTTTTTTAAAACCTGAAGGTTTATACTGCGATATTATATCTCTGTATAAATCTCCTTTATATTTATGTTCCTCCTGGTTAACTCCGTCATAAACTCATCATACAAAGCTCCCTTTATGCAATCCTCAGGCGGGATTATGCCTTTTTCCTTTATTTTTCCCTGCAGTAAGAATTTTGCAGTAAGTTCCGGTTTTGCCGTCGGGTCAGGGGACCCGACGGTCACTTAAATTTGGAGTGTAAAGCTTCAGCTTTACTTGGAAATTTTCGTTAGTGCGGGAATTGGAATTCCCGCACCATACTCATAACCCTAAAGCTTTATGCTCCTGTTATTATATCTGAGTCTGAATCTCCTTTATGTGTATGTTCCTTTTGGTTAACTCCCTCATAAACTCATCATACAATGCACCTTTTATGCAATCCTCTGGTGGGACTATGCCTTTTTCCTTTATTTTTCCCTGCAGTAAGAATTTTGCAGTTATGACACAGGGGAAACCAGTTACTCTTGCCATTGAGGAAATTCCTGTTTTCCTGTCTGCTTCGTCCCATAAGAAATATTCAATTTTAACTTTCCTGCCGTCTTTCTCACCGAGAAGAGTGTTATACATAACGCAAACGTCAGTATCTCCCTTCAGTGGCTGAAGTCTGGGTGTAATCAATGATGATAAAAACTCCCGGGGTACGATTTTTTTACCATCGAAATTCACAGGAATAATATCTAAAAGTCCACATTCTTTCAAGGTCTGAACTCCACCCCAGTGTCCGGGCCATCTGACGGTTTTCTCCGTGAACTCCTTAAGCTGTGGTCGGGTGTAAAGGAAGCTGGGCATACCGGGCGTAATGGCGCATTCTAACTCCTCATCTATTCCAAATTGATTAAATCTGAATTTCTCACGGTCCGTTGCAGCATCTACCTCCACTATTTTCCCATTTTTAATCACCTTTAACCTGATCATATACTCCCTTAATACATGGTCAAATGCCCAGGTTATCATGTATCTCAGCGGGTGTTTTAAAGACGCTTCTTTTGAGGGAATTCCACCTACCCTGGCGACTGCCTTCTCTGAGGAATCAAGTTTTCTTATTCCCTCACCCAGGGTTACGTTGCTTAATCCAGGAGCGAAACCCATACCATCCACAAAAGTAACTTTATTTTTTATGGCAGTATTATGCAGAAAATCACCATACTTATCCAGGCTCATACCTTTTGGAATTTTTAACCCTTCAGTCTCATAAGGGTCAGGTCTGCGATGATATTCCTCTAACATATCAACCAGGTTTAACCCGGTTTTCACTGCAGTATCAATCACCAGATAGCTGGTTCTCCTGTCCGGTAGAGCGATAATACCAACGTCATACTGTTTCATCAGTTTAGCAGTTTTGGTCTTATCAGCAATATCCAGTATATGAGGGGTAACCTTAACACTTCCGATCCATTTCCTGGTTTTGTCCAGAGCGCTCTTTCTTCTGCCAACAATACCGATTTGTTGAATTTCGTTGTCTCTGGCTAAATCCCATGCAACTGCTGCACCCACCTTTCCTGTCCCCCCGAAAACTAAAGCTTTCATAAACTTTTCCTCCTTTGTTTTTTTATCAAAGGTATTTTAAGAGAGATTAAGTGTCAATAAAAAAGTAAAAATAATAGATTTGCTTATGAAACAAGTAAGTTGATAAACCTAAAGGTTTATACTCCATTTCAGAGCCTATAGTTAGTTCAAATTGGCTCTAATTCAGTGTATTTCTTAAGCTTAAACCTGGTTCCTCTCCACTCCACCGAGGTTTTAAAAAATGGTAAAAACCAGATAATACCTATTAAAATATCTTTCAAGGGAGTTAATAAATAAAGGAAAAATCCAGCTCCTACCTTGATTCGTTTTCCCTCCATAACGTCTACCATGATTTTATAGAAACTGGTTACCAGAAAAACTGCAATAGATAAAGTTGAGAACAGGGAAAGAATAACAAAAAGTGCAGCAGTGAAAATCGGAT
>JAOUFL010000112.1 GCA_029858245.1 Candidatus Zixiibacteriota bacterium | reverse complement strand
CAGGATCTTGGATAAACGGGATAAATTAGATTACGAGCTGGATGGAATTGTAATAAAGGTGAACGATTTCGAACTGCAGAAGAAATTAGGTGAGCTTTCGCGCAGCCCCAGATGGGCAGTTGCCTGGAAATTCCCACCCCAGCAGGAAACCACCATCATAAAGGATATTCTGGTAAACGTTGGTAGAACCGGAGCTTTGACCCCGGTAGCAATTCTGGAACCGGTCCGGGTTGGAGGAGTAGAGATAAGCCGAGCAACCCTGCACAACGAAGACGAGATTAATAAAAAAGATGTGAGGATCGGGGATACAGTCCTGGTACAGAGGGCAGGAGACGTGATACCGGAAGTTGTGATGGTGATAAAAAACAAGAGAACTGGCAAAGAGAAGAAATTCGTCTTCCCGGAAAAATGCCCGGTCTGTGGCTCAAAGGTCGAAAGACCTCCCGGGGAAGCGGTACATAGATGCACGGGAATCGCCTGCCTGGCTCAATTAAAGGAGAGAATCTCCCATTTTGCCTGTAAGGGCGGGATGAACATAGACGGGCTGGGATATAAATTTATCGAGCAAATGGTGGACTCGGGTATGGTCAAAGACCCGGCTGACCTGTATTATCTAACGGAAAAAGATTTATTGGATAAGATGGAAAGGATGGGACCTAAATTAGCCCAGAACCTGATAAATGCAATCCAGAAAAGCAAAAACCCGGACCTGCCCCATCTGATCTTCGCCTTAGGCATAAGAAACGTAGGTGAGCATCTGGCAAACGTTTTAGCCCGTGAATACACCTCCATAGATAACATAGCCAGACAATCTATTGAGGACTTATCCTCAACCTTTGAGATAGGACCGATTGTGGCAGAAAGCCTCTACAATTTCTTTCATGACCAGAAGAACCTGAAAGTCCTGGAGAAACTGAAAAAAGCAGGAGTCAGATTTCCGGAAATGAAAACCAAAACCGAAGCTACCCCATTGAGCGGGAAGACTTTTGTCTTAACCGGTGGTTTAGATTCTTTTACCCGGGACGAAGCTAAAAAGATAATCGAGGAGATGGGCGGAAGAGTCTCTTCTTCTGTAAGCAAGAAAACCGATTTCGTAATCGCGGGAAAAGACCCTGGTTCAAAACTAACCCAGGCACAAAAACTGGGGGTTAAGACTATAAACGAGGAAGAGTTCAAGGAATTAATCGGGAAGTAGTCATTGATTTTTGTTGTGCTGTCAGGCGGTATGAGGACAGAATAATGTTCTGTCCCTACAAAGAAACAAAAGGATGCAACTATGAAAAGTTGCCCTACGACTCTTCCCTCTCCTCATAGGAGAGGGAGAGGATGAGGTCATTTGTTCCCTCTCCCTTATGGGAGAGGGAGAGGGGAAATCACCCTCCCCCTACCCCCTCCCATCAAGGGAGGGGAATATCGTAGTGCGACCCTTCAGGGTCGCTGGTATGAGGACTACATTCGAATTCTTAAACCTTTGAACTTTTGAGCCTTTGAACCATTTTTAATTATGAATAATCAGGATATCGCCAGAATATTCTATAGCATCGCCGAGATATTGGAGATTCAGGGGGAAAATCCCTTCAAAATAAGAGCCTACATCAAAGCTGCCCAGACTGTGGAGTCCTACACTAAGGAGCTTTCTGAGATCAAGGATACTGAGGAATTGAAAGACCTTCCCGGTATTGGTGAAAAAATCGCCTTGAAGATAAAAGAGCTTTTGGAAACCGGCAAGCTGGAGATGTATGAGAAGCTCAAGAAATCTGAATTTGCACCGCTGGTGGAGCTTCTCGAGGTTCCTGGAATGGGACCAAAACACGTAAGGTTGGTTTACGATGAATTAGGAATCAAGACCCTGGACCAGCTGGAAAAAGCAGCCCGCAGGGGAAAATTAAAAGAACTTCCCGGCCTGGGAGAAAAAACCGAGCAGAATATATTAAAGGGAATTGAACAGGAAAGAAGGCATAAGGAAAGATACCCCATAGGCGAGATTTTACCCAAAGCTGAATCGGTTATTTCTCAGTTACAAAAAGCCAGGGAAGTAAAAGATATAAGTTTGGGTGGGAGCTTAAGAAGAATGAAAGAAACTATCGGTGATGTTGATATACTGGTTTCCTCCTTAAAACCAAAAGCGGTCTCGGACGCTTTTGTAAAATTGACTGAAGTGCAAAATATTCTATCCCAGGGACCAACCAAATCCAGCATCGTGACCAAAGATGGAATTCAGATGGATTTGAGAGTGGTAAAACCTGAATCATACGGTGCAGCCCAGCACTATTTCACCGGCTCAAAAGCCCATAATATCAGGATAAGGTCTCTGGGAATCGACAGAGGCTTGAAGGTGAATGAATATGGAGTTTTCAAAGGTAAGAAAAGTGTTGCCGGGAAAACAGAAGAAGAGGTTTTCAAATCCGTAGGTTTAACCTATATCCCTCCTGAGATGAGGGAAGACTGGGGAGAAATTGAAGCTGCCCAGAAAAAGAAATTACCTCATCTTATCGAGTTAAAGGACATCCAGGGAGATTTGCATATTCACTCCAACTGGACTGATGGTAGAAGCACAATCGAGGAGATGGCAAAAGCTGCTCAGAAGATTGGTTATCAATATATCGCCCTTTGCGACCACTCCCCCACTATCGGTGTAACCAACGGACTTACTCCAGAGAGGTTGGAAAAAAGAAAAAAGGAGATCGACAGGCTGAACAGGAAATTCAAAAATTTTAAAATCTTGAACGGAATAGAAGTTGACATCAAACCCGACGGCAAAACCGACCTGGATGATGAGATTCTGAAAAAGCTGGACATAGTAGTGGGAGCAGTGCATACCAGATTCTCCCTGCCCAAAGAGGAGATGACCAGAAGGATAATCAAGGCAATAGAAAATCCCTGTGTGCATATAATCGCCCATCCCACCGGAAGACTTTTGGGCAAAAGAGACCCCTATGAGGTGGATATGGATAAACTGCTGGATGCAGCCAGAGCCAACCAAAAGATAATGGAGCTAAACGCCTTTCCGGCAAGACTGGATCTGAACGACCTGCACTGCAGAAAAGCCAAGGAGAAAGGAGTAAAAGTAGTCATCTCCACAGATGCTCACTGGACCGAACACCTGCACTGGATAAAATACGGCATAGCCACCGCCAGAAGAGGCTGGCTCGAACCTGAGGATGTGGTGAATACTTTGTCCTTGGAGAAATTATTGAAATATTTGAAATAATTTTTTAATTGTAGTACGACCCTTTAGGGTCGCCCAGGCGAGGCTAAAAGCCTCGCACTACGAATAAAGAAATCTCAAATGAAACGATCAAGAGAGCACATACTTGAGGAAGAATCAAAAAGAGCTTTTATAAATCTTTTACCCTCGGAGTGGATACACAGAGAAAAACATCCTGATTACGGTATAGATATGGAAGTTGAGATTGTTGAAGGTGATGATGTTACCAACAAGGTTTTCTGGGTCCAGCTAAAAGCTACAGGGAGTATAAAGCTTCGTCAGAAAAAGATTATTTTTAAAGCGAAAACCGACCATTTAAGGTTTTGGGAAACCTGTCGACTGCCTGTTTTTATTATATATTGGATTAAGGCAAAAGATATTTTCTATTATTTATTTGTTCAAAAATATATAAGAGAAATTCTTTCTCTGGAAAATTATAATTGGAGAGAGAAAAAATTTGCCACAATAAGGTTTCCCCTTGAATCAGAACTGAAAGATGTTACGAAAATAAAATCAATTGCTGACGAAGGTTACTTTTACATTATGGAGCAACAACTGAATGAAAAGCAAAAAATAGAACGAGGTATACAGGCAGCCCATTATTGGTTGGACGGAATTCCTCAATCTGATAATGAACAATTAAAAGACCTTATGCTGAAGGCACTCAGGTATGAATTAATTGATAATTTCCCTTCTGCAATAAAGGAATATGAGAATATTTTGAGAGTATGTTCTATGTCACCTTCTCAACATATGTCTGTTCTTTTAAATTTAGGCAATGCCCATTATTCCATAAGCCAGAACAAGGATGCTCTTAAAAATTACAAGGTGATGTTAGAATTGGCTAAAAAGATTAGCAAAAAAGAAGCCTTAGAAGGTAAATCAGCCGCCCTGGGCAATATCGGGCTCATTTACTCAGCTAAAGGTGAGCTGGACAATGCTTTAAAATACCATAAGGATGCTCTCAAAATTGACAGGGAGATTGGATACAAGCAGGGTGAAGCTGCTGCTCTGGGCAATATCGGGCTCATCTATTCAGATAAAGGTGATCTGGAAAAAGCTTTGAAATACCATAAGGACGCTTTCAAAATTCACAGAGAGATTGGATACAAGCAGGGTGAAGCTGCTGCTCTGGGCAATATCGGGCTCATCTATTCAGATAAAGGTGATCTGGAAAAAGCTTTGAAATACCATAAGGATGCTCTTAAAATTGATAGGGAGATTGGATACAAGCAAGGGGAAGCTTTGGATTTAGATGCTATAGGTCTTATTTTCATATCAAAAGGAAATTCATCCAAAGCTCTTAAATATATGAATGATGCTCTAACCATTCACAAAGATATTGGTCATAAGTGGGGCGAAGCTTTAAGCTTAGGCAATATCGGGCTCATTTACTCAGATAAAGGTGAGCTGGACAATGCTTTAAAATACCATAAGGATGCTCTCAAAATTGACAGAGAGATTGGATACAAGCAGGGTGAAGCTTTAGACCTGGGTCATATTGGAATTGTTTACAAAAGAAAGGATAAGCCGGGTGAAGCACTAAAATATCTAAAAGATGCTCTGAATATTCTTGATAGATATAAATTGGTGTATGGACGAGATTTTATTCAGAATGCAATTGATTCGATTACAAAAACGAAAGTCCCCTCTCCTCGTAGGAGAGGGATAGGGTGAGGTCATTTGTTCCCTCTCCCCTTGTGGGAGAGGGATAGGGGAAATCACCCCCCCCCACCCCCCTCCCATCAAGGGAGGGGAATATCGTAGTGCGACCCTTTCAGGATCGCCAAGCGAGGCTAAAAGCCTCGCACTACGAAGAAAAGAAAAATGGTAGAATAAACATTCTTGTTTGTTCATAGGTCAGACAGGAATGTCTGACCTACCAGAAACTTAAACCATTGAGCCTTTCGTTCGTGCGGGAATTGTCGTCAAAACCCCGTCAAAGGCGGGGGAATTCCCGAACCAACTTGATAGGGATAAAACGTCGATCAAAGAGGTAAAAATGTCAGAACCTAAAACATACCTAACCTTACAATCCGTTGCCTTACCCTTCTTAGCCTTAGCCGCCTTCACCGCCTTTTGCTATTTCGCCAGCCCTATACTCATACCCATATTCGTCTCCATCTCATTGGCATATATGCTCAGCCCCTTTATTTTTGTTTTGGACCGCTTGAAAATTCCCCATTTCATCTCAGTGCTGGTAGTCCTTTTAGCAGCAGTAATAATAATAATATTCTTGAGTTACCTTTTGTTTGGCCAGGCAAGCAGATTAGTGCAGGAACTCCCCACCTACTGGGATGGAATCCTCCTGTATCTCACCCAATTCCAGCAAACTCTGGCGGACAAAGGTTTAATCCCACCGGGACAGGGAACAGAACTTGAAAGTCTGAAATTCGAAAACTTCTCCTGGATACCAAACTTCCTGGCACGGGGACTGGGTTCTCTTTTCTCCTTTATCTTCGGATCCATCTTCGTTTTCTTTTTAACCCTTTTCATTTTGAACGACTACCCCCACATAAAAGCAAAACTGATAAAAGCTTTTGGAAGCTCGAGTGAAGAGCTGAGCGGGAAGATATTGACCGAGATAAACTACCAGATAAGAAGTTATGTGGTGGTTAAATTCTCAGTAACCATAGCCCTATCCATTATCTATACCGTTGGATTCCTGCTCCTGGGTATTAAGTATGCTTATATCTGGGGACCCTTAGCCGGGCTTTTGAATCTGATTCCCTACATAGGTCCTTTTTTCGGATTAATCCCTCCTCTAATCGTGGCAGGAATACAGTTCAAATCGTTCCTCCCCATGCTCTGGGTTTTAATTTTCTATGAAGCAGTCCAGATTCTGGAAGGAAATTTCGTTACCCCTAAGCTTCTGGAGAACAAGATAAATTTAAGCTCCTTAGCCATTCTGGTTTCCTTTATGTTCTGGGCATGGCTCTGGGGAGCCATCGGAATAATCCTGGCAGTTCCCATAACCGCAGCTGTAAAAGTTGCCTGCGACCATGTGGACTCATTAAAACCGATTGGAATCATCCTGGGAGGGAAAAAAGAGATATAATTATTTAAAAAATGGTATCTATTTCAGAAAAACACCATCGCAGTAATATTCGTTTAATGGATTATGATTATTCACATGCAGGGATATATTTCATAACAGTATGCACAAAAAATCTGAAATGTATTTTTGGAGATGTAATGAATGGAAAAATTAGCTTGAATAGTTATGGTAAGATAGTACATGAATTCTGGGATAAAATCCCTGATCATTTTGCTAAAGCAGAAGTGGATACATTTTCGGTAATGCCAAATCACATACACGGGACAATAATGATAACGGAAGAATGTAGGGGCGGGGTCACCCCGCCCAAATCCCGGGACGAGGAAACCTCGCCCCTACAAAAACGTTCATTAGGGCAAATCGTTGCATATTTTAAATACCAGACAACCAGGTCGATCAACCAAAATCGAAAAACACCCGGAATCCCTGTATGGCAGAGAAATTATTATGACCATATAGTCAGAAACGAAAAAGAGTTAAACCAGGTGCTAAAATATATAATTGAGAATCCCTTAAAATGGGAATTAGACAAAGAAAACCCAAACAATCTTTAAAACATACGGATTATAAAATGAAAAAGAAAAAAAGAAGAAAGACCAGGGATTTTCCGGTCAGGATAAAAGTTGTAAGGGTGGAGAAAAAACCCTGTGCTTTCGGGCACAGGGAAGGAGACACCTGGATTATAAAAGGAGGCAAGACCATAGAGGGTTTCTGCGCTGCGGCATTTAATGTTTTACATCCTTACTGGAGAGTCTTACGATTCGGAGGGGAACTCCCCTGGGAGAAAAACAAAGATAAAGCTGTTATCTGCTGCCCGGATCCGGAATCCTGCGTGGTTTTTGAATTGACCAGGATAAAAAAGTAGGATAGTAGAATTATTTTGTGACCGTCGGGTCCCATGACCCGGCGGCTGAAATAAAATTGACTTGCCAGGTCAGGGGACCTGGCAAGCACAGTTAAAATCCAAATGAAGAAAAATCTTCTTTTTCTTTGGAACTGGTTTAAAGGAACCTACATTCATTTCTTCTCCAAAGACAACTGCCCTTTGATGGCTGCAGGGATG
>JAOUFL010000111.1 GCA_029858245.1 Candidatus Zixiibacteriota bacterium | reverse complement strand
AGACGGTGGGGTAACAGTATCGGATGTGGTGTATCTGATCAATGCTTTGTTCAAAGGTGGACCAGCACCCTGGAAGGCATATGCTGATACGAATGGAGACGGCAGTATAACGGTATCGGATGTGGTCTACCTGATCAACGCTTTGTTCAAGGGCGGACCCAAGTCCAAGCTTATCTGGTGTCAGCAAAGACCCTGGCTTAACTGGCCTGAATAATCTGCTCTTCTAAAAGAGAAGTTAGACTTAAACATAAACACCCGATCCGTTTCTAAACGTGTCGGGCGTTTATATTATCAGTATATATTAAGAGCAATATCCTGCCATTAATTCATATTAATAGAAAAAATATTTAATTTATAATATATACCGGCTTAAATCTTTATTCTCCACTATTGTTTTCAAGGTTTCAATTACCATCTCCCTTGTCACTATATATCTTTTCAACTTTGCCTCAGGTATCCTGAACATTATATCTTCCAGAAGAGTGGTCAATACAGTATGAAGTCTTCTCGCACCGATATTCTCTGTCCTCTCATTAACTAAACTGGCAATCATGGCGATCTCAGTGATGGCATCACTTTCGAATTGAATCTCGACACCTTCAGTGGCTAAAAGTGCTGTATATTGTTTAATTAAGGCATTTTTAGGCTCGGTCAAAATTCTGATGAAATCCTCTGCTGTGAGGCTATCCAGCTCCACCCGTATAGGGAACCTCCCCTGCAATTCAGGTATTAAATCTGCGGGTTTGGTAATGTGAAAGGCACCTGCAGCTATAAAGAGTATATGGTCGGTTTTCACCATCCCGTATTTTGTCATTACGTTTGTTCCTTCTACTATAGGCAGTAAATCTCTCTGGACACCCTCGCGTGAAACATCAGGACCTGCACTTTTTATCTTCTCCCCTACTATTTTATCCAGCTCGTCTACAAAGATAATCCCTGAATTCTCTACCCTTTCCATAGCCGTAGAGACAACCTCTTCCATATCCACCAACCTCCCTATCTGCTCCTGGGTGAGAATCTTCTGAGCCTCGCCAACAGTCACTTTCCTTTTTTTCGTCTTTTTAGGTAGCATGCCGGAGAACATTTCCTGAAAATTGAATCCTAACTCCTCTATCCCGGCAGGAGAAAAAATCTCCACGACTGGGAATCTTTCCTCGGGGACTTCTATATCAATTGTTCTGTGGTCTAATTTCCCCTCCTTCAGCTTCTCCCTCAATTTCTCAAGGGTTTTATTTCTTTTATCATCTAACTCTTTTGTCAGCGAAAAGCCCTGCTCTTTATCCTGGTTCGTTTTTCTGGGGGGGTGGGGTAAGAGAAGATTTAGAATTTTCTCTTGAGCTGACTCAGCTGCCTTATGACTTACCTCAAGCGACTTTTCTTTTTTCACCATATTCACTGCTAAATCAACCAAATCCCTTACCATTGCTTCAACATCCCGACCTACATAACCTACCTCTGTAAATTTGGAAGCCTCTACTTTTATAAATGGTGCACTGGCTAAATTAGCCAATCTTCTTGCTATTTCTGTTTTCCCGACTCCGGTTGGACCGATCATTATTATATTGTTTGGCATTATCTCTTCTTTAAGTTCTCCTTCAACCTGTTGTCTTCTCCATCTGTTCCTTAATGCAATAGCCACAGATTTTTTGGCATTACCCTGCCCGATAATATATTTATCCAGTTCTTCGACTATCTGATTTGGTGTCAACTCCTGCATACTTTCCCCTTAAGTCCAATTGCTTTTTATATATTAAATCTGCTACAATTCCTCTATTACGATTTTGTCATTGGTAAAAATACAAATAGATGCTGCAATCTCCAGAGACTTTTTGACAATTTCCCTCGCATCCAGATCAGAAAACTCCTTTAAAGCTCGAGCAGCTGCTAACGCGTAGGGTCCACCAGAACCGATAGCTACGATACCATCCTCTGACTCAATAACATCACCGTTCCCGGAGATAATCAAGGCATGCTCATTATCCATAACTGCCAGTAGAGCTTCCAATCTTCGTAAGTATTTATCCATCCTCCATTCCTTGGCTAATTCCACTGAAGCACGATATAAATTACCGTGGAACTCCTCTATTTTAGCCTCAAACCTGTCAAATAAAGCAAAAGCATCTGCTGATGAACCGGCAAAGCCAGCCAGTATTAAGTTATTATAAAGTCTTCTAAGCTTTCTGGCATTCTGTTTAATGATAGTATTCTCCAGGCTAACCTGTCCATCTCCGCCTAATGCTACTTTATCTTTATGCTTGATTCCTAAAATAGTTGTTCCTTTAAATCTCTGATTCGATTCTGTCATAAATCACCTTTTTTAATCTGATCCTGAACTTATTGTAACTGGGATTTTTCTTCAGCTCTCGGATGAGCCTTTTTATATACCTTTTTCAGTCTATCCATTGAAACGTGAGTATATATCTGGGTAGTCGAAAGTTTTTCATGTCCCAACATCTCTTTTACCGCTATGAGCTTTGCTCCTTCATCTAAAAGATGGGTGGCAAAACTATGTCTTAAGGTATGAGGGCTTATTTTCTTATTCTCCGCGATTCTTGACCCATATTTTTTTACCACTCGGGCTACTCCTCTGCGTCCAAGCTTTTCACCATATTTATTTAGAAACAAAAATCCTTCTTCATGTCTTCCTGGACTATCCACTCTGCTCCTTGAGCTAAGATATTCCATCAAGGTTTTTATAGCATTTTCTCCTAATGGAACTATTCTTTCCTTATTTCCCTTTCCCGTTATTTTTATTTCTCCATTCTGAAAATCAATATCCTTCAACTCAAGCGAAGAGAGCTCTGCAAGCCTTAAACCGGTATTATACAATAGTTCCAGTATGGCTCTGTCTCTAGGTCCCTGTCTGTATTTTTCATAAAGGGATGGCTCTAAAAGCTCTCTCATTTGAAGCCAGCTTAAAACTCGAGGTAATCTCTTCTTTCTCCTGGGAGCTTTTAAGCTCAGGGCTGGATTCGAGGTTGCCTTTTGTTTTTTCCGCAGGTATCTAAAAAAGGATTTTAAGGTAGATAGTTTTCTCTCAATCGAGCTGTGATCATAACCTTTCTGACTAAGATAAATCAGGTATTTCTTAACATCTTTAACCTGAATGGAAACAGGCATTAAACTTTTCTTCAGTTCTATGTTAAGGAACTCCAAAAAATCAGAAAGGTCTTTTCGGTACGCCTTGCAGGTGTTGGATGAATAATTTTTCTCAGCTTGAAAAAATACCAGGTATTGTTTTATACAGCTATTTAAATCGTCCATGACATTCTAATCCTTTATCACTATTTTATCTTCGGTGATTCTATTTTCATGCTTACATTTTAAGCACAGTAAATAGTCTCCATTTTTCTTACTGCGTTTCAGAACCAGAAAGTTTGCCCCGCACTGTAAACAGTTTTCCTTTACCGGCTTATCCCAGGTGGCGAAATCACATTTCGGATAACTGGAACATCCGTAAAAGATTTTTCCCTTTCTGGTTCTTCTCTCCACTATAAATCCAGCACACTCTTTATTGGGACAGGAGATCTCCGTAATACTAATTTTTTCATTTTTATAAGGTTTTGTATTCTTGCAGCCGGGGAAAGCTGAACAGGCTAAAAATTTCCCATGCTTTCCCCATTTTATTATCATATGATTGCCGCACTTATCGCAGACCTCATCAGTTTTCTCCTGTGTTGTGTTCTTGATCTCGTGTCTTTTTTTCTCTGCCTCCTCCAGGATGGATTTGAAAGGGGTATAGAAATCTTTTAGTACCTCCACCCAATCATCTTTGCCTTCCTCTATTCGATCTAACTCCTCTTCCATTTCCGCGGTGAAACCGATATCAAAAAGTTCCGGGAAATTATCGATCAGAATGCGGTTCACAATCCTACCCAATTCGGTGGGGAGCAGTTTTCTTCTTTCTTTCTCTACGTATCTTCTTTCCTGAATTGTTCCTACTATCAGGGCGTAGGTCGAGGGTCTTCCTATACCATTAGCTTCTAATTCCTTGATAAGGGAAGCTTCGGAAAAGCGGGGTGGGGGTTTGGTGAAATGCTGCTGAGGTTTAAGCTCCAGCAGATTTAATCTCTCCTTTTCTTCCAGAATCGGAAGCTTTTTATCTTTTTCCTCCTCATTATTCTCATCCTTTAACTCCTCATATACTCTTAAGAAACCGTCAAACCTTAATTCTGACGCAGTTGCTCTGAAAGTGTAACCATCTCCTTCGATTTCCACGGTGGTAACATCATACAGCGCTTCCTTCATCTGTGAAGCCAAGAAACGATTATATATCAGATGATAAAGTTTTAACTGGTCTTTGGCCAGATAGTTCCTTATATTTTCAGGTGAATATTCCACATAAGTAGGACGGATTGCTTCATGCGCTTCCTGGGCAGTTTTTCTTGATTTGTATCTGCGGATTTCAGTTGGCAGGTAGTTTGTTCCATAAGTTCTCTGGATAAAATCTCTGGCTGTCTTTATAGCAGAATCTGCCACTCTCACCGAATCTGTCCTCATATAAGTGACCAAACCCACCGGACCTTCCTTACCTAAATCTATACCCTCATATAGTTGCTGGGCTAAAAGCATGGTCTTCTTGGGAGAGAAATTCAGTTTCCTGGCAGAATCCTGCTCTAAGGTAGAAGTGATAAAAGGAGGATAGGGATTCCTTATTCTTTTTTCCCTTTTTATGCTTTTTACCTCATATCCCTTTTGTTTAATATCCTCAAGCGTATTGTCCACCTGGGTCTGGTTTTCTATTTTAAAATCTTCTCCTTTTATCTTAACCAGCTCCGCTGAGAAAGATTCTCTCTTTTTGTTTTCAAACCAAGCAGTGATGCTCCAGTACTCCTGAGAAACAAACTTTTCAATTTCCTCCTCTCTCTCGCAGATCATCCTCAAGGCTACAGACTGTACCCTCCCAGCACTTAACCCTCTATAAACGGTTTTCCATAAAAAGGGACTTATTTTATACCCCACCAGCCGGTCTAAAATCCTACGAGTCTGTTGGGCATTAACTTTATTCATATCAATGGAGCCTGCTCGTTTTATCCCATCCAGGACCGCTTCCCTGGTAATCTCGTTAAAAGAAGCTCTGGCTATATGCGGGTTGCTTTTCTTGATCTCCTCAGCTATATGCCAGGCTATGGCTTCACCCTCTCTGTCCGGATCAGGAGCAAGATAAACTTTTTTAGATTTGCTTGCTTCCTTTTTGAGCTTCTGGATTATCTTTTTCCTACCGGGGATTATTACGTATTCTGGTTTAAAATTTTCTTCGACTTCAACCCCCAAGCTTTTTCTGGGAAGATTCTTAACGTGTCCCCAGGACGATTCTAAAGTATAATTTTTACCAAGAAACCTTTTCAAGGTTTTGGTTTTAGCTGGGGATTCCACTATAACTAAATATTTATCCATAAAGTCTTTTGTTTAATATTCCTCAGTTCTATTATCAGCCAACTGGATATTTTCGCCATTATCCGAATTGATTGCTCAAAGAAAGTGAAAATTTCAGTTCCATTTTATTAAGCTTTTACTTGAATCTAAATGTTAACGATAGCCTTTCCGATTACCTATCAACTTAGTCTTTTAAGAAGAAAATCTACAGTCCTTTCCGTTTTATGTTTTTCGGCAATTATTATTTTCTCTATAAGTCCGACTATCCCTTTAAGCGAATCATTGACCATAACATAGTCATATTTTTTACAAAACCCTATTTCTTTCAAAGAAAATTTAAGTCTCATCTTTATGGTTTCAGGTCTGTCAGTATTTCGTCTGACAAGTCTTTTCTTCAACTCCCTAAGAGAAGGGGGCAAAATGAATATCAATACGCTTTGCGGATATTTGCGTTTGACTGAAAGTGCCCCCTGAACATCCAGAGTTAATATCAGAACTTCCTTCTTGCCTTCGGCTTTTCTGATATTTTCTATGGCTGTGCCGTAATAATCTCCGAATACTTTTGCCCATTCTATAAATTCACCTTTCTTTATTTTACTGCGGAATTCCTTTTGATTGACAAAATAATAATCCCTTCCATTTTTTTCCCGGCGTCTTTTCTTTCGGGTTGTAACTGAGATCGAACGGGCGAACTCAGGGTGCTTTTTGAGAAGTAGTTTCGTCGTTACAGTTTTTCCTCCACCGGAAGGTGAAGAAAGAACTACAAGCATTAGTTTATTCCTATATCTTTTCATTTTTTAATCCTTTAAGTTTTCTTTAATCTTAAACCCAATCGTTGAGCCAGGGTGGCAGGGGCAACAGCGCAGAAAATCAAGTGGTTACTCGTGGTAATTATCAGAGAACTGGTTCTCCTCCCCTCAGTAGCATCTATTAATTTCCCCTGCTTGCGTGAATCTTCCTTCAATCTCCTGGATGGTGAAGAACCATAGGGAATAATGGTTACAACCTTATCTAAGGAGATTATAGCTTTAAGTCCAATGTAGATAAAAGTATAGTTCATTCTATATTTTGAATCTGCTCTCTTAACTTTTCAATCTCTTCCTTTAAATGGATTACTAAGCGGGAAATGGGCGCACTTAAGGCTTTGGAACTTATGGTATTAGCCTCGCGATTCATCTCCTGCAACAGAAAAGTCAATCTTTTCCCTACTGGAGCTTTTTCCTCCAGGGCATTCAGAAACTGCTGATTATGGCTTCTAAACCTGACACATTCCTCGGTTACATCTGACCTCTCAGCCATAAAAGCAACTTCTTGAGCCAGGCGTCCCTCATCTAAATCTTTACCCGCTAAAAACTCAGACATCCTTTTCTGTAATCTGTCCCTGTAAGATTCCACATTCTGACAGGCAAGCTCTTCTATTTTTTGTATTACCTGATTCAATTTCTCGATCCTGTCCCTGAGATCGATACTAATATTTGATCCCTCTGAATTTCTCATCCTATTAAGCTCAGCCAATGCTTCATCAGTAACCCCTGAAATAACCTGCCAGGCTTTTTCTAAATCGTAATCCTCTTTTTCAATTTTGATTAGATCCGGAAGATTAATGAAATCTTCCACCTCTAAATCCCCTGAAAGGTCAAATTTCTTCTTCAACTGCTCAAAAATAGTATGGTAGATTTCAGCTGCTTCCTCATTAAGTTTAACATAAGAGGATGGAGGTACGTTCTCTTCCCAGGTTAAATTGTAGTTAACTTTACCTCTGGTTATCTTTTTTGAGATTTTTTCCTTCAACCTTGATTCTAAAGATGCGAAAAATTTAGGGAGACGGAATTGGACTTCTAAAAATCGATTGTTAACAGAGTTTATCTCCACAACAACCTTAAAATCATTAGTAATGGATTCAGCTTTCCCATAACCGGTCATACTCAAAATCATTCTACCTCCTTATAATTAACTGAATTATTAACTCTTGCCCTAT
>JAOUFL010000110.1 GCA_029858245.1 Candidatus Zixiibacteriota bacterium | reverse complement strand
TAGCCTGTTCGATACAGAAATTAATAAAACTGGCTTATCGAAAATTGACCTTTTAAAAAAATTAACCGAGCAGTATAGAATTTCTGGGGATTTTGACAAAGGCATCAGCTTCTGCTCTAAAGGGCTTGAACTCAGCAAGCAAGAATCTCAAAGCCCGGAGAAGATAATTGAATTTCATAAAGAACTGGGGTTACTCAATTTCAATAAGGGGAACTATCAAAAAGCCATTGAGATTTTAAATGAAGGCTTGTCTCTATGTAACAAAACACAAGACTCGAAAGCTAAGAGTGATCTAAATATCAAACTGGGATGGACTTACAAGAGAAAAACTGAATATGCTCAAGCGATAACGCATTTTCATAAAGTAATCGAATTGTCTGGAGAGGTAATTTCTAAGGAATTGGGACTGGCATTGAACGGTCTGGGTTCAGTTTACTCGGATCTGGGGGAGCTGAATAAAGCTTTTAACCTCTATCAAAAGGCTTTAAAGATTTTTGTGGAATTAGGGGATGAAAATCGTATAGCTACAGTTCAAATGAATCTGGGACTGCTTGTGAAAAGTATGGGCAACCCAGTGGATGCTCTAGATTATTTTAAGCAATCACTGGATTTTGAAGAAAGATACCAAAATGTAAGGCGTCTATCTCATCTTTACAACAACTTAGCCTTAACCTATGGAAATTTATACGACTGGGACAAATCCTTAGAATATCACCAGAAAAGTTATGAATTGAAGGAGAAAATGGAGGACGAGGCGGAGTTGGCTATAACTCTTGATAACCTGGGGATCGTTTATTTAAAAAGAGGAGCACTGAAAAATTCAATTGAAGCTCATTCGAGTGCACTCAGGTTTTTCAGGAATTTAAAAAATAAAAGAGATCTAGCTTTCTCTTGCTATAACCTGGGTAAAGTATACTTACTCAAAGGAGAATGGTCTAAGTCCAAAATCTATCTGGAAAAAAGCTTGAAATTGCGTGAAGAATTTAATGATAAGATCGGAAAAGCTGAGAGCTTATGTCTATTGGGAAGATTAAACCTTGAGAGAGGAGACTTCCCGACTGCTTCTGCACAACTAAAAGAGAGCTTGAGGTTACACGACACAGAGAGAAATCCAAAGAAGATAATCGAGGTTTTGTTATTATTAACAGAATTGAGTCTCCATCAAAACAATATAACTGAGGCTGAACTTCATTTAGACTATGCTGAAAAACTTTTCAAACCAATAGAGGATCAGGCATTAAAAGGTGAGCTCAAGAGAATAAAGAGCCTCTTTTTTATTAAAAAAGATAAGTTGGAAGAGGGTATAAAAGAGCTATTAGAATCTGCTGGAATTTTTAGGAAATTGAAGATGAGATACGAACTTGGCTTGACTAATCTTGAGATCGGCAAAATAAAAATTGAAGAAGAGAACTATAAAGAAGCCAAGGCATATCTTGGTGAATCATTGAACATCTTCAAGCATATGGAAATCCCTTTTAGAATTAAACAGTGTGAGGATTTAATGAAAGGGTTATCTGATTATGTTCAAATGGAAAAACAGAGAACTCAAGTTTTATATCAAATCACGGAACTCTTGAGAAATATTACTGATTTAGACGAGCTTTTGCTGAAGATCCTGGATTTAGCCATTAAACATCTAAATGCTGAAAGAGCTGCAATTATACTTTATTATCCGGAAAATGATAGTTTAGAATTAAAAGCTGCCAGGGGAATAGAAAGGGAAACTAAAGAAGATGCTCTATCCATCAGCCGCAGAGTAATCAGGAATGTGCTCGAAGCCGATTCTCCCCTTATAATCCAAGATGCCAGAATTGATCCGGAGGTAAGTTTATATAAGAGTGTGATTACTTATAATATCCTTTCCATCCTATGCGTACCTTTAAACAGCAAGGATAAAACTTTAGGCACAATTTATGTAGATCATCGTTCATTATGTGGAATGTTTTCCAGGGAGGACTCGGATTTCCTCAAGGCTTTTGCTAATCTGATAGCAGTTGCACTTGAAAAAGCTCAATACTACAGTCATCTTAATGAAGAGATTTTCCAGTTGAAAAAAAACCTGGAGAGAACTTATACCTATCCTAACATAATCGGAAAAAGCAAGAAGATGCAAGAGGTCTTCCATATGGTTGAAAAAATAGCTGATACCAAAGCCAGCGTTTTGCTTTTAGGAGAAAGCGGTGCAGGCAAAGAGCTAATAGCCAACCTCATCCATCATACCAGCAGTCGTAAGAATAAATCTTTTCTCAAGGTCAACTGTGCTGCTTTACCTGAGTCTCTTTTAGAAAGCGAATTGTTCGGCGTAGAGGAAAAAGTAGCCACCGGTGTAGCGATGAGAGATGGGAAGTTTAAACAGGCGGATGGGGGAACCATCTTTTTTGATGAGATTGGAGATATGAGTCTTTCTACCCAGGCTAAAGTGTTGAGAGTTCTTCAAGAACGAGAATTTGAAAGGGTAGGTGGAAGTAAAACTATTAAAGTTGATATTCGAGTGATCTCAGCTACCAATAAAGATTTAGACGACTGCATGAAAAAGGGAACTTTTAGAAAAGACCTTTTCTATAGGTTGAACCCGGTAACGATCAAAATCCCCCCTTTAAGAGAAAGAAAAGAGGATATTCCTTACCTTGTTGAGCATTTTCTGGATAAGTTTTCAGAAGAAAACAAAAAGCCCAAGACATTAGTCCCGGTAAAAATAATGAATCTCTTAATTGATTATCCCTGGCCTGGAAATGTAAGAGAATTAGCCAATTTAATGGAAAAAGTAGTTCTATTCTCGGAGGATGGTTCTTTCTCCAGAGAATATCTTCCAAGTAAAGCCAAAAGTCAAAGAGAAAAAAGGCTGTTAATTTCAAAGAGAAGCCTGTCAGAAGTCCTGGATAACGTAGAAAAAGAGATGATCTTATCAGCATTAGATAATAACAACTGGAATCAGGTACGAGCAGCCTTAGAACTTGAAATAAGTGAAGCCACCTTAAGAAGAAAAATGTCAAAGCATAAAATAAAAAAACAAAAAAACAATACTCGTCAAAAATGACGAGCACTCCCGTTATCCCCATAAATACTAATCACTTATCTTTAATTTGCCAGAAAGGCAGATTTTATAAAATGACTTCTTCATTTAACCCTATTTAATTCTGCTAATTACAAACCCTCACTAAGTAACTCGTCAAAAATGACGAGTTTATTTAGATATAAACCTCTTTGACTATTTTTTTACTTCGAAAGTTTATCCACATAACTCCAATGATAACAAAAGAATAACAATCTTGCCTTTTGTTTTAACGGAATTATGCCTGTTAGGTATTTCATTTGCAATAATCACTTCAGTGTTGACCTACAAAACCATCAATATAACTAAAGAGGAATTATGCGTAATGTTGAAAAAGTGAAAAAATTAAATCTCCTAATCCTGATTGTGCTGTTATTATTCTTTTTTCTTATAGCAGGACCAACTATAATCTATGGAGAAAATGGACAGCAGGGAGAGGGTTATGATTCACCGTCGACACCCATTAGTGAGAACATATTTGTCCCTATGGATTCATTACTGCTTTATACAACCCTTAGTATGATAATATAAGGAGAAGGAGAGTAAGATAATTTTGTTTCTTGGTCCGGGTAGAGGTCTACAGGGCACGGTTTAGGGAGGAACCAAAATGGGCTACACGACCAGGATAAAGGGGGGCTTTCTTTATAAGGGAGTATTTTGCTAAAAGATGAATAACTCACAAAACGATAAATGTGCTAATAGAATAGCTCTTCAGTTCTATGAGAAGTTAGAGCAGGTAAAAGATAATTCTTTGAATATAATCTTAGAAGGTGAAAATGGCGTGGGTAAGGAGTATTTCGCCAGGCAAATTCATGAGAAAAGAGATTGGTCTCATGAGTTTATCATCTTTGATTGGGAATGTGACCATTCCTGGCAACAGAGAATTTTGGATGACCTATCTGAAAATCACTTAAGCACATTACTGGATAAAGATAATATGAGAAGAAATACATATTTCTTTAGAAGGATTGACCTTTTAAACCCTCAGATGCAACTCGAAATTATTGAGCTTCTGGAGAACGAAGCATTTAGAAAAGGACTATCCAGAAGCCAGATCCATCAACTGGGTTTAGTGGCAACTTTGGAAAAAAATGTAGAAACCCAAGAAAAAGAGAAAATATTACCAATTATCCATCTTCAAGAATTTTTCCCGCTAACGATACGAATCCCGGCTTTAAGAAAGAGGAAAAATGAGATTATTTATTTGATGTATGCAATGCTGGATAACGTTAATAATCAGCTTAACAGGGCAGTTGAAGGTTTTTCTCCTGAGACTTATGATTTCTTCCTGGCATATAACTGGCCTAATAATATAGACGAGTTGAGAAGTGAAATAGAGAGAGAAGTAGCCCTTACCAGAGATAATCATCTAATAAATACCAGTGTCCTATCCGAAAGGTTAATTAAACTACAACCGCTCGTAAATGTTGATAATTTTACAGGAAGATAATAATACGCAAAGCAGACCGGTTATTACACATTCTAATTTATAAGGAACAAATATATTTCTTGCTTCTGCAAAAGATCAGCGTTCTATTAGCTCTCTCAAATCCAGATTGTTAAGGTATAATATATTAAAGAAAAGCAAGGTTATTTAGAACAGCTGAAAACCAGTTTAAAGATTCCTCCTTTCCTAACTGAAAGACCTTCTCAGCTGGTTTTGTGATACGAAAAGGAAAGATAGGAAAAGCACTATCCGTGGGTAATATTCTCAATCTTTAAATTTAAGTTAGATAGAAGACTAATATGATTGATTAGTATAAAGATAAAATATTTAAGGATTATTCTGGATTACCTACTTTATAGAACCAATAGCCTTATACAGAGGCATAAATGTGGAAAGTAAAATCAATGCAGCAAAACCACCGAAACCAACTAAAATAAGAGGCTCGAGCATAGTAAGCACTCTCTTGGTTGCTCTTTCTACGTCCTTTTCAAAGTATTCGTTCACTTTTAAAAGCTGTTTGTCAACTGTTCCATTCTCCTCCCCTAAGGCCACCATACTCACCATAAAAGGTGGAAAAGGAAGACCCTTCATCGAGTCAGAAAGAGATTCACCACGAGTAACTCTTTCCTGAATGGTTTCAATAGCACGGACGATGCTTGCATTACCTATGGTTCCCTTTACCAGATCAAGGGAAGGCAGAAGTCCAAAACCAGTTCTCAAAAGAAGAGAAAGATAGTGGGAGAATTTAGCTAAAACTGTTTTTTGAACAACCGGTCCGAAAAGCGGGAATCTTAACTTAGCAAAACTTAATGAATATTTTCCAGAATCGGTTTTGGAGTAAAAGAAAAGCCCGATTCCACCCACGATAAAAAGAAGTATGAAAGGAAGCCACATTCCTCTTATCAGACCTGTACCTGTCATAATAATTCTGGTAAGTAAAGGCAAAGGAGCTCCTAACTCCTTTACCAGCTCCATCAGTTTGGGCATAAGATAGAATGCATAGAATCCTGCTACTCCTGACATAACTGTCATAATAAGCATCGGATATATCATCGCTTGCTTAAGTGAAGATTCCAATTCCTCCTGTTTCTCTATAGAGACTACTAACTCTTCCAATATTTCTGTGAGGTGCCCACCTGATTCCCCTGCCCTGATAGCACCGATGTAAAAAGGAGGAAAAACCTGAGGGTAAGCAGAAATTGACTCGCCTAAACTTCCAGACGCTTCGATCTTTTTAGCAATATCTGTGATTATAGCCTTGAATTTAGGATTCTTCTCCTGATCGGCTATATTAGAGAAAGCTCGTATGATAGGTAATCCGGCAGAAAGCATTAATTGTAACTGGATGGTAAAGGATAAGATATCCCTTTTTTTAATTTTTTTGGAGAGAGATAAACCCTTTTTCTCTACCTTTTTGTTAACCTGAACCGGGTAGAGACCCATCTGGCGGATAAGGTTTTCTGCCTCCTGTAAGCTCCTTGCCTGACAGGCTCCCTTGACCTCTTTATTTTTCAGGTCAACTGCTTTATAGGTAAACTCTGACATTATCCTGCTACTCTTAGTACTTCCTCTACGGTAGTTATTCCAGCTTTAGCTTTTTTGATTCCGTCCTGGAACATAGATTCTATGTTAGCTGTTTTCTCGATCTCATAGGTGGTTGCTCTGTTGGCAATTAGCTGATTGATCTGCGGAGTTACCTCTAAAACCTCAAAAAATCCGTTCCTGCCTCTGTATCCGGTGTACTTACACTTTTCACAACCCTTACCCTTATAAAGGGTTACCCCCTTTAAATCCTCCAGCTTATAAGTTATAAGGTCTTCTTCTTTAGGAGTGTAGGTTGTCTTACAGTTAGAACAGATCTTTCGCCCAAGCCTCTGGGCAATTACTGCTAAAAGAGAAGAGGCAATAATAAAAGATTCTATACCCAAATCCAGCAGACGTGCCACCGCAGCTGGGGCGGTATTAGCATGCAAGGTAGTGAAAACTAAATGTCCGGTCATAGCAGCCCTGAAAGCCATCTGTGCAGTCTCTGTATCCCTCATCTCACCGATTAGTATAATATCCGGGTCATGCCTCATACAGGCTCTTAACCCTTTGGCAAAAGTGTGCCCTGCTTTTTCTAAGACCTGTGATTGTTTGGTTAAAGGTATCTGAGATTCTATGGGGTCTTCTAAGGTGATTATATTCTTCTCCAAAGCATTCATGGTCTTCAAAGCCGCATATAAGGTAGTGGATTTACCTGAACCGGTTGGACCTGTGATAATGATCATTCCGTATGATTTTTGAACCAATCTTTTGAATTTAGCTAAGTTATCCCCTGTAAATCCAAGCTGGTCCAAGCTCAAAAGAAACCTGGGCTTGGCTAAAATCCTTAAAACCACTGATTCCCCATGCATAATTGGCATAGTGGATACTCTGATATCCACATCTTTATTGTTGTAATTAAAGCGGATACTTCCATCCTGGGGAACTCTTTGCTCTGTTATATCCATACCTCCCATGATCTTCAATCTGCTAACTGCTGCAGAGTATATCTTTTGGGGAAGAATAAATCCCGGCTCTAAAATGCCATCGATTCTATATCTAATACGTCCTACCTTGTCGTCTATCTCAAAATGAATGTCTGTAGCACTTTCCCTTATCCCATGAGCGACAATGGCATCAACCAACTTTATCAGGGGAGGAGTTTCCTGTTCAACCTCCTCCACGCTTAAAGTTTGAGCCAGGCTTTCTTCGATGATCTTCTCAGTGGCTGCACCCATACCGTAGAAGATATCTATAGCCGATAAAATATCCTCATCTGCAGCAATCCGAGGCTCAACATCCAGGCTGGTTAATTTTCTAAGTTTATCAATAGCCATAATATCGTTGGGATTTGCCATTGCCACAACCAGCTTACTTTTATTTATTATCTCTGCTGGTATGAGTTTGAAACGTCGGGCAACAACCTCCGGCACAAGCTTTATGGTTTCTGATTCTATCTCTGCTTTACTGAAGTCAA
>JAOUFL010000109.1 GCA_029858245.1 Candidatus Zixiibacteriota bacterium | reverse complement strand
TAAAATAGTTAACCCCATAGAAAAAAGAAGTGTAATCCTCGAACTTCATCCTGAGGTTAAATTCGTAAAATCCAAAGGACCACTGGTAGTGGTCTATACCTCCAACTGCCATTTACAGCTCCACAACATATCGGGTTATGTTATAAGTCAGGAGCTGAGTGAGGTTACTTTTGTGGGAGAAAGTGCCGGGAAAATCTCCGGATTGGTTATAGAAAAGGGTGCCGGCTGTGCTTTATATTCAAATGTAAAAAGGGAGCTTATCTCCGGTGATTTCACCAAATTAGGGGTTGAGGTTATGCTTTCGGGAGTAGCACTATCTCTGGCTGAGGAGATATTAGAAAAGAAAAAGAGAACCTGAGCACTAAACAGATCTGTTCCCTCTCCTTTATAAGGAAAGGGTCAGGTTGAAAATCCCGCCATTGGTGGGGGTGAGGTTGCAACATTGAATTGAGGAAAGCCTTTTCGGCTTTTTTCATTAATATAAGGACTTAAAATATCCAACCTTTTTTCAGACGTTTTTTAAAAACGGAATCAACGCAGCTCTAACGACTGAAGTGCTAAACAGGGGGTCTGTCCTGATGATTAAGGATTTTATAAAAATATAACAAAGTTTAAATTAATAAAATTTTTAAAAAATATTAGGAATAACTTCGGATGATACAAAAAAGCCCCTGTACAGGGGCTTTTTTGTCTGGTGAGGTTCAGGTGGTTGTTAGGGGAGGAATTATATATTTTTTATACTGAAAAACTGCACCAAAACCAAGAAAAAGAGTGATAAGGTAAACCATACAGTTCAGATAAGGGATCAGAAATAATAGATAAAGAATCGAAAGTCCGAACATCAGGGACCAGAAGGGAGAAGGCTTCGAGGAGAACCCAAAAGCTTGTAAGATCTTCTCTCCCAGAGCAAACCCTACGAAAATCTTGGCAATATAAAAAAGAATAAAATAGATAAATACTAGAATAAGGGATACAGGAATACCTATAATTGTGAAAAGTAAAATGACTACTGCAATGGGTATACATATAACAAATACAAAACCCAAACCAAGATTTTTAAGAAAATCTTTAAACACCGATTCCTTAACTGCCTTAACCTCTCTTTTAGCAAGCAGGAGCATAAAGACACCGGTCAAGAGCGCTGCACAGTAGAAACAAAATTCAATTAAAACCTTAGCCCAGGTTAATCCTTTTTCCCTGGCCTCGAGTTCAGTCCATTTTGTCTCGCCGCTGATAAGTGCTCCCTTCCCTATTTTAGCTTCCTTATGGCTTTTATAATTTAAGTTCCCATATATCTGGGCATTAGACATTATCATTATCTCTTCTGCTCTTATGGATACATCCCCGTTTATAATTCCAGAGATAACCACATAATAAGCACCAGCGGTAACACCTTTACCTACACTCCCTGAGATTTTCAGCTCATTACAGTAAGCTATAACATCTCCACCAATCTCGGAACCCTCTTTGAGATTAATACTCCGGGCAAATCCTAAGAAATTCCTTTTCAGCTTACCGTCAATGCTTATGTTCTTAGCACCGCCCCGAAAGCTCCCGCCTATTTCTCCAGATACATCAATATATTCGGCTGCAGCCATCAGGTTACTCTCAGTCCTTCCCTTGAGGGTTAAGGTCTGGCAAGCAGAGATTACATCTCCTTCTACCATCCCGGAAATTTTAATGTTATCACCCGCTACGAAATAATCATCCTTAATCAGGGTTGACTCCGGTACAATTACATTCATCCCGGATTTGAATTCAGTTCCGAGGAGAAGATCAGGGAATAAAAGTAAAAATGAGAGCGAGAGAATAGCTATATATTTTAAAGTTTTAACCACTCTGTTCTTCCTTTTTAACTCTATTTTAATTAACGTAAAAAATTCCCTTTGGTTTCAAAAATATTTTTATTAATATATAATGTTGTTTTTTAAGGTCAATCTTTTTTTAAACACTGAGGTATTGAAGATGGAAGAAAAGAAAAGTAAGCTGGAGGTTTGTTTCTCCGAGTATCCCAGAAGTATTATTTTAGGTCGTTTGTTCCTTTTAATACTAATCTTCAGTTCAGGAATATTCGTCTTCTATCAGTTAAAGATAGAGCTGTCGTATCTTTATATTTTCTATAGCCTTCTATCCATAAGCCTGATTTTACCTCTGTCCCGCTGTGTTCACTGCACCTACCATGGAAAGTATTGCAATATCGGATGGGGTAAGGTAGCAGGTTTTCTTTTTCCCAGAAAAGAAGAAGACAATTTTACATCTGGTTATGACTATATGCTCTTTATTTATCCTATCTGGTTTCTGCCCCTTTTAGCTTCCCTGTTACAGCTTTCCAGGTTCAGGAATCTTTTCTGGCTTGCTTTTTCCTGTATCTATATAATATTATTGCTGATTGAGAAAGTCTATTTGAAAAACTTATGTTGTAAGTTTTGCTCACAAAAAAAGACCTGCCCTGGCGTTCCCCTTAACTCAAAAAAGATAAGATAAAATCTATGAGTCTTCTTCTCTACGCTCTTATTTCCGGATTAATCCTCCTCTGTGGCTATATTTTTTACGGTAAGTTTTTAGAGAAAAAATTGAATTTAAATGATAATAATCCGGTACCCTCAAAGACCTTATACGATGGTGTTGACTACATACCAACCCGCAGGGCAATTCTTTTAGGACAGCATTTCTCTGCTATTTCAGCAGCAGGTCCTATTGTTGGACCTATACTGGCAGGGCTTCTGTTCGGCTGGCTTCCAGCTTTGCTCTGGATTTTGGTTGGCTCGATATTCGTGGGGGGGGTTCATGATTTTACATCCCTGGTTGCCTCAGTCAGACACAAAGCCAAATCCATCGCAGAGGTAGTCAAAGAACACATGAGTCACAGAACATATCTTCTTTTTCTCCTGTTTATCTGGTTTTCGCTGGTTTATGTGATAGTTGCTTTCACTGATATAACTGCAAGTGCTTTTATACAGGAAACTTACGGTGCAGGAGTTGCATCTTCGTCCTTTTTATATTTATCATTAGCTATACTAATGGGATTATCCCTCTATAAACTAAAATTCCCTTTATGGCTTTCCACCATAATTTTTTTACCAATGGTTGTGCTTGCTATCTGGTATGGGCAGAAAATTCCTCTCAGCCTACCTTCCATTTTAGGCCTAGAGCCTGTTAAGATCTGGGATCTGATTTTACTTTGTTACTGCTTTATCGCCTCTATCATACCCATCTGGCTCTTGCTTCAACCTCGTGGATATTTGGGAGGGCTTTTCCTTTATGGTACCCTCCTCACCGGGATAATCGGTATCCTTTTTGGTGGATTCAATATAAATTACCCTTCTTTTATAACCTGGAATAGTAGCCAGGGACCACTTTTTCCCATACTTTTTATAACTGTAGCATGTGGTGCATGTTCTGGATTCCATGCTATTGTTAGTTCAGGTACCTCCTCCAAACAGCTCAGTAGAGAAAAAGATGCAAAATTAATCGGTTACGGAGGTATGCTTCTTGAAGCTTTAGTAGCAATTATCGCATTAGCTACCCTGATGATCCTTACCCGGGACGGGGCTTTATCCCGGGCAAAGCCAGACCAGATCTATGCTAGTGGCATCAGCCGTTTTTTATCCATCTTCAAAATCAACCCCGACCTGGCAATGAGTTTCGGACTTTTGGCTTTTGCCACATTTATCTATGATACCTTAGACGTATGTACCAGATTGGGAAGATATGTCTTTCAGGAACTGACAAGCTGGAAGGGTAAAATATCTAAAGTTGGACCAACTCTTTTTACCCTTCTTATCCCTGCTTTTGCCGTGATGATCAGAGTAAAAAATCCTTCTGGAGAACCTTTACCTGCCTGGAGAATTTTCTGGTCTCTTTTCGGATCAAGCAACCAGCTTTTAGCAGCTTTAACCCTTTTAGGGGTTACAGTCTGGCTCAAAGAGACAAAAAAATCCTGGATTTATACTTTATTACCCATGGCTTTTATGCTAATTATTACCATCTGGTCACTTGTCCAGATGGCTCTGCCCTGGCTGGAAATGATATTATCCGGTTCTTTTAAATTTCAGGTTGTTCCCTTAGGTTCAATTGTGCTTCTGGCTCTGGCTTTACTCCTTCTGATAGAAGCAATGAAGAGTCTTTTTTTTAAAAAACCTGAACTCAGAGTAAATATTTAGTTTTCAACTTTCTGCCGATAAATATATAAACTCTCGAAGTGTAGCATGATCTGAATTAATCTGATGTATAACTATCTATTGCAAAAAAATAGCTGGGAAACCTATCTGGGAGCTAACAACCTGTTCTTTTTTGCCAGAAGCCTGCTCTTCCTCGGGCTTTGTATCTGGTTAGCCTTTGCTCCAGATAGTTTGTCCTATACCTTCTATGGCTGGGTTCTGCTTATAATCTTCTTGTCTCAGCTGTTAGGGCTTTACTTTTATGCAACCAAGTTTAAACCTAATACTACTCAATTCTATAGCCTAACTTCACTTTTTGATATGATTTTTATTACGCTTTTAATCGTGGTTACAGGAGGTTTAAAAAGCGATTTTTATCTTCTTTATTATTTATCCATCTCCCTGGGAGCCTATCACTTAGGTTTTGGTTCGGGGATTTTCCTGGCTTTTTTAGCTAGCTTTTTTTATCTCTTGACCAACACCCCCCATTTGAATGAGTTTTTTCTGGGTGACCTTTTAATACGCATATCGTTATTCTGGGTTTTCGCTGCAGGAATTGGAAAGCTTTCTTCTTTTTTGAAAAGCTCTGAGGAAAATCTTTTAAAGGTATTTGATACCCTCAATCAGAGAACTACTGAGTTGGAAAAATCTCAGGTGCAGATTGAAAGTATCTATGAGGCTAGCCGCTCCCTTGGAGAAATCTATAAATTAGAACAGGTGATAGAAAAAATCCTGGAGATAGCCCAGAAGATCCTGAGGTATCAACACTTCTCCATTCTGCTTCTGGATAAAGAAAAAGAAGTCCTTATGCTGAAAGACAAAATAGAATTCGGCAATAAGTTCAAAAATACAAACCCCCAACAAATTCCTTTGAGCGGGATAACCGGCTCGGTGCTTAAAGAAGGTAAGGGTGTAAGAATTTATGATGTTAAGGCCGATCCCAGATATTTACCTGGTCTGGATGGAGCTCGTTCCGAAATGGCCGTTCCTATGATCTCTCAGGGCAAAACTATCGGGGTCTTAAACGCTGAATCCAGGAAGGTTGGAGCCTTTTCAGAGGAGGACCATAAAATTTTCTCCATACTGGCAGGTTCTGCAGCAATGGCTTTGGAAAATGCAAGCTTGCATCAGAAAATGGAGGAGTTAACCATAGTGGATGAGCTCACCTCTATTTTTAACTATCGCTATTTTGTGCAGAAGCTGGATGACGAACTGAAGAGAGCGAGAAGATATCATCAGCTTCTTTCCCTCTTGATGATCGACATCGACTGGTTTAAGAAATATAACGACAATTACGGACACCTGTTCGGAAATCTGATTTTAAAGGATTTAGCCCGAGTCATAAAAGGTTGCATAAGAGATGTTGATATCCTGGTACGTTACGGGGGGGAGGAGTTTGTTGTAATTCTGCCGCAGACCTCAAAGGAAGATGCACGTAATATCGGAGAAAGGATCCGTTCTAAGGTCGAACAGACCCAGTTCAAAGATAAAGAGGAAAAATTAAGAGTGAAGCTTACAGTAAGCCTGGGTGTTGCCACCTACCCGGAGAATGGTACTGATCCAGAGGAGTTGGTCAAAAGCGTTGATCGGGCTTTATATTTAGCCAAAGGCAAAGGTAAGAATTTAATCTGCACAGTGTAATGAGAAAAGTGGAAAGCTCAAGCCTCGGTCAGATCCTTTCCTTAGGATATAATGGCATAGAGCCCTCGGATGAGTTCTTAAAAACAGTTCAAAGGTATAAGATTGGAGGGGTGCTGCTACTTTCCGGGAATATAGGTACCAAAAAACAGATCAGTGACAGTATAGAATTACTGCAGAAGAATTCAGAAATACCGCTTTTTGTAATGATAGACCAGGAAGGTGGCAGGATAAATCGCATTACCCAGAATTTCCCTCAATTCCCCTCTAATCAGTTCTATGGAATGAATAACGATAAAAAGGGAGTTCATGCTGCCTATAGCCAGACGGCCAGGGAATTGAGGAAATTAGGTATAAACGTGAACTTAGCCCCGGTAGTGGATGTTCTTACCAATCCCTCAAACCTGGTAATAGGTGATAGATCCTTTGGTTCTGACCCGGAACGGGTAGCAGAGTTTTCCAGAATTGCCATCCAATCAATTAAAGAACATGATGTTTTAGCTTGTGCAAAACATTTTCCCGGGATTGGTGATATCTCAGATGACCCGCATAAGATGTTGCCCCAAAATCCAAATTCGTTAGCTAGGTTTCAAAAGATTGATTTCACGCCTTTCCGGGCTGCTATTTCCTGCGAAGTAGATTTCATAATGAGCACACACGTGATAGCTACCGAACTGGACGCATCTTCTCCGGCAACCTTCTCGAAAAAAATCTGCACCGGGATATTAAAAAATGAGCTTGATTTTAAAGGTGTTCTAATTACCGATGATATGCAGATGAAAGCTATTAAAGATAATTACTCCCTTGAAAAGGTTTGCTTTTTAGCTTTCGAGGCTGGAAATGATATGATCCTGATTTCTGAGAACTTGGAAGAGCAGTTAAAGGTACTGGAATATTTCGAAAAAAAATTCAAAGACAACGAATTGAGTTCTTCGCGCTTGCTGGAATCAACAAGTAGAATTTTATCTTTAAAAGCAAAAAACTTGAAATCGAGGTCAAGTTGAATTTGAAAAATCTGCTGAATAAAAAAAGATTGAAAGTAATCGGTCTTATGTCAGGAACTTCAGCTAATGGAATAGACGCCTGCCTGGTTGAGATCGGAGAAGGAAAGGACGGACCAATTCTCCATCAGCTTGGATTTAAACCCGGTAGATTTTTGCCTTTTCTACAAAAGAAAATCCTGACAGTTTCAGATCCGTCTTATCAGAATATCGATGAGATCATAAGGCTTGATTTCCTCTTGGGAGAATATTTTGCCATCGCAGCTAAAAAAATGGTAAAAGCATGCGGCTTGGATTTAAAAGATATAGATCTCATAGGCTCTCATGGTCAAACGGTAAGACATCTTCCCTTAAAAAGGAGAATGGGGTCTTTTAACATCAGGGGGTCCCTTCAAATAGGAGAGCCTTCTGTCATCTCGACCCGCACCGGCATTATAACTCTGGCAGATTTCAGAAGAAAAGACATTGCCCTGGGAGGGGAAGGAGCTCCTCTTACCCCCTTAGCCCATTTTTACCTTTTCAACCACGAGAAGAAAACCCAGGTTGTTTTAAATATCGGTGGTATTTCAAATCTGACTTTTTTACCCCGGGGTAAAAACCTGGCAAAAGTATGGGGAATAGATGCAGGTCCTGGTAACATACTCATTGATAACCTGACCAGAAGATACTTCCAGAAACCTTTTGATAGAGAAGGGAGGATAGCTTTTAAGGGTAAGGTAATCCAGCCTGTTTTAGAAC
>JAOUFL010000108.1 GCA_029858245.1 Candidatus Zixiibacteriota bacterium | reverse complement strand
CATCAGTGGAAAATATTTCTATAGTTTTTCCGGAGTAAGAGGTGATAATATCTCCTGGTTTATAAGCTGTACCTGAAGGTAAATTCTCTGTGGCTGGAACCAATCCCACCAGATGCACGGGAATCCTCTCTTTTGCTGCTGCTGCCATAGTGGCGATCACGGCTGCTCCTCCAGCCATATCACCCTTCATCTCCCACATCCCCTCGGATGGTTTTATGGATATTCCACCTGAATCAAAGGTTATAGCTTTTCCTACCAGCACCACAGTCCCCGCTCTCTTTTTCTCAGGCATATGTTCCATTACTATTAATTTAGCTGGCTGTTGGCTTCCCTGGGATACAGCTAAAAACGCACCCATTTTAAGTTTTTTCAATTCCGGTGGAGAGAGAATTTCGCATTTGAATCTATGCTCTTTGGAAAGATTCAAAGCTAACTCCGCCATTTTGGTTGGTGTCATAAAATTACTGGGATGGTTTACCATATCCCTTGCCAGATTGGCTCCCCAGGCATTGGTTTCCCCGATTTTAATCCCTTTTTCGACTACTCCTTTTTTTGTTCTATCCTCTTCCCACAAGGTCATACTTTCAACTTCAAACAGCTCCTCTTTCCCCTCGGTTTTATACTGGTCAAGATGATAAGAGGAAAGAAAGTTCCTTCTGTTACAGCCTGAGCACATTCCTGTAACTTAACTCCTTTCTGTCCTTTACCATAAAGAAGAGAGGTGTAGTTTTTTATCTTAAGCTCTTTAGCTTTTTTATAAACTGTACCTGCTGCCTGTCTGATCTTATCTAAATTGAACTTTTCTCTTTTACCCAGACCTACAAGTATAATCCTCCTGGTCTCGAAATCCCCGGGATATAAGACCGCGGTTTGATTAAGTTTCCCGGTGAAATCACCTTTTTTTATAAGCTGAGAGATTGCCCCATTTAATTTTTTATCCAGATTACCCACTTCTTTTGTAAGCCCCTGACCTTCAATAAGCCCAATGGCTAAAGCTTCAGATTCAATCTCTGCAATCTTCCCTAACTTAGTCTCTATTTTCATTTAGAACTCCTTTTTGAAAGTGGTTTTTCAATTTTTTAGAGTATAACAGGTTAAAATTCTATAAGCAAGAAATATTTATATAACAGTTCTGTAGGGGCGACCCGCTCTTAACGGGATTAGCCTCGCCAAAGCGAACCTGAAGGTTCGCACTACGAAAAACGATGAGGGCGTTTAATTAAACGCCTCTACCAACACATTGACATAGTCAATACACTTGAAAATTAAAAAATCGAATTGTAGGCTAAATCTAAAAGAGGTTGAGGCAGGATACCAAACGCTAAAATTCCTATACCAGTAACAAGTATAACCAGCCCTAAAGAGAAAGGTATCGAAACCGGCTTAATATCTTCCTCGGCAGGTTTCATAAACATATAAACAATCACTCTCAAATAATAATAAACCGAAATCATGCTGTTGATCACCGCAATTATCACCAAACCCAGGTAGCCAGATTTCACTGCAGAGCTGAATATGTAAAATTTGGCTAAGAACCCGGCAGTTGGCGGGAAACCGGACAGGGAGAGCATAAAGATAGCCATAAACACACCCAGGAAGGGATTTTTCAGCCCTGCACCTGCATATTCTTTGAAAAGATCTGTTCCCTCTCTATCTTTTGAACCCATGGAGATGATAATGGCAAATGCTCCTAAATTCATAAGTATATAAATGGACAAGTAGAATAGAACTCCTGAGATGGCAGAGTTGCCGCCGGCGACAAAAGCAATCAAAATATATCCGACATGCGCGATTGAGGAATAAGCTAAAAGTCTTTTAAGATTGGTCTGCCATAAGGCTAAAAGATTACCGGTGGTCATGGAAAGAACCGAGAGTATCCAGAAAATCAGGATCCAGTCAGGTTTGAACGATGAAAAAGCTAAAAGGAAAATCCTTAAAAGCGCAGCAAAGCCAGCCGACTTGGGACCAGCAGAAATAAAAGCCGCAATAGGTGCAGGAGCACCTTCAAAAACATCCGGCATCCACATATGAAAAGGAACAGAGGCGATTTTAAATCCAAATCCAACTATCAGAAGTCCAATCCCGGCGTAAAGAAGAAAATCTTTTCCGGGTAAGGTAGTTTCAGTTAAGGGTATTAAAATAAAAATCTTTTCTAAATTAGTAGTGCCCAGACTTCCATAAATAAGTGCAATCCCATAAACCAGAAAACCAGTGGCAAATGCACCCATCAGGAAAAACTTCAGGCTGGCTTCATTCGATTTCAAATCCTTTTTTCTGAAACCGGATAATATGTAAAGCGAAATCGACACTATTTCCAGACCCAGGAATATCACCACTAAATCCAGAGTGGAAGCCATTAAAATCATACCCAGTGTAGCAAAAAGGATTAGCGCATAATAGTCCCCCCTGACCTGCTCCTCTCTCTTGAGAAAACTTAAGGACTGAAGGATGACAAAAAAAGAGCTTATCAGGAAAAGGAAGGAAAAGAATATGGCAAAATTATCGGACAATGCCATCCCCTTAAAAGAGCTGAGCTGAGTACCATAGAGGTTAAGGCAGAATAGAAAAGATAGAACAATTCCTATCCAGGCAATATGTCCTGTGATTCTTTTTTTATCCTTAGGTAGAAATGCCTCTAAGAGCAGAAGCACAAACCCGAAAACCGCCAAGGTGATTTCCGGTAAAATCACTCTCCAGTTAATATCCATTAAGCTTAAATCCATATACTCACTCTCGAGAAGTTTGTAATGTAGCGGAGGTCTTCAGACCTCCATACTATGTGGAAGGCTTAAGCCTTCCGCTACATCTTTTAACTTTTGAACCTTTGAACATTTGTAAAATAATCCAGCTACCTGCTGGAATTAAAAACCTCAGGCACCTCCGAATCCAACTGTTACTTTACCATCTTTCAGCATTACCGGTACAGCCCTTTTTTTAGCCAGTTTAATCACCATTTCCTGATATTCGGGATTTTTTATCACGTTTATCTCTTCGTATTTGACCCCTTTTTTATCCAGATCTTCTTTTAAAGCTTTGCAGAAAGGACATCCCTCTTTGATATAAATAGTAACTGCCATAACATCACCTCAAATATCAACCTGTCACTTTTCTTTTGTTATTGAACTCTCCTCAGCTTTTTCACAAATCTTATCACATTCTCCACTGCTTGAAGTTATGGAATCTGATTTTTGCTCTACATATTCCAGAAGATTTTTGACTGCTGGCTCCATTTTAGACAATAAAGGCTGGGGATAGAAACCTATCCAGAAGATCAAAAGGATTATCGGGATCAAAATTATTATCTCCCTCAAGTTCAAATCCAAAAGCTTTTTGTTCTCCTCGTTTTTTATTGTCTGGAACAAAACCCTCTGCAGCATCCAGAGCATATAAACCGCTGCCAGTATTATGCCGATTGCACCCAGGACCGCATAAATTATTCTGGAGTTAAAAGCGCCTAACAGGATCAAAAATTCGCCCACGAAGCCGTTCGTTCCCGGAAGGCCGATGGAGGAGAGTGCTACTATCATAAAGAAAATCGAAAAGATCGGGACTACTCTGGCTATTCCTCCATAATCCTCAATCATACGGGTATGTCTTCTTTCGTAGATCATTCCCACAATCAAAAACAGGGCACCCGTGGAAATACCGTGATTTATCATCTGCAGAACCCCACCCTGAATACCCTGCATATTCAGAGCAAAAAGACCCAGCATTACAAACCCTAAATGGCTTACGCTGGAAAATGCCACCAGGCTTTTAATGTCTTTTTGCATGGTGGAAACCAGAGCACCATAAATAATTCCGATAACAGCCAAAATTGAAAAAAGAGGAATCATATCCATAAATGCATTGGGGAATAACGGGAGGCAGAATCTCAGAAATCCATAAGTCCCCATTTTCAGGAGGACCCCGGCTAATAGTACACTTCCCGCTGTGGGAGCCTCGACATGCGCATCGGGAAGCCAGGTGTGAAATGGAAACATCGGGACCTTGATGGCAAAGGCTAAAGCAAAAGCGAAAAACAGCCAAACCTGTGCATTCAGGGGGATTGGCAATTGTAGAATCTCTGTAAAATTGAAACTATACTGCCCGGTGTAATTATAATTCATAAAATATAGAACCAGAATAGCCACCAGCATAAAGATACTGCCCAGCATGGTGAATAAAACAAACTTAATCGTAGCATAGACCTTACGAGGTCCTCCCCATATCCCGATGAGGAAATACATCGGGATCAACATTCCCTCCCAGAAAACGTAAAACAGAAACAAATCCAGGCTTACGAAAACACCTATCATCCCGGCTTCCAGAAGAAGCATGGTTACCATATATTCCTTTACCTTCTCTTTTATGGCACTCCAGGAGGATAGTATGGCAATGGCGGAAAGCAAAGTAGTAAGAAGAACCAAAAACAAGCTTATCCCGTCTACGCCTAAATGGTAACTAATTCCAAAGTTTTGAATCCAGACCCGGTTAATCTCAAATTGAAAACCGGGATTTAATGAATCAAAGTTGAAATAGAGGTAAAGCGATAGTATAAAATTCAGCAATGAGACCATGAAAGCCAATGATTTCAGCAGTCCGGCATTACTCCCGTTTACTAAAAGGAGTAGAAGTGCTCCAGCTACCGGAATAAAAACTAAAAGTGTTAAGATATATTCTGACATAATCAACTCTATTCAAGATAGCAGAGGTCTTCAACCTTCAAGAAATTTTTATGTAAGGCAGAAACCTTTTGCTACTGATTTCACTTCAAAATAAAATAGGCTAAAACCAGAATCACACCCAAAACCATACCTAAGGCATAATTCCTGACGTAACCTGTTTGTATTTTTCTTCCAATACCTCCGAACCAGTTTACCATACCTGCTAAACCGTTAGCTGTCCCGTCTATAATCCTGATGTCGATGAACTGCCATAAGAATGTGGCGAATTTTAGCAATGGATTCACGATGATCTTGAAATAAAACTCATCCACATAATATTTATTCAATAAAACCCTGTAGGGGAAATTATATTTTTCGGCTAAGCTTTTGGGAAGTTCAGGTTTTGAAATGTAAAACCTGTAGGCGAAAAATATCCCTGCCAGGGCAACCCCAATCGATATAATCATAACAATATATTCAGTGAAGGCTGAATGATGAATTATCATTTCCTTTTCACCGAACACCGAGCTCAGGAAATGTTCAAAATTATTTCCTCCACCTAAAGATTTGGGAATTCCTACATAACCACCGAGGACGGACAGAATCGCCAGAATCATAAGCGGCACAGTCATAATCTTTGGAGATTCATGGATATGACTTTTTATCGATTCATCAACCCTCGATTTTCCAAAAAAAGTCAGAAAAAGTAACCTGAACATATAGAAAGCAGTCATCCCTGCACAAATTACGCCAATCAGCCAGAGTAGTAAGTTACCCTGGGAGAACGCCTTCCATAAGATCTCATCCTTGCTGAAAAATCCGGAGAACAGGGGAATACCCGATATGGCTAATACTGCAGCAAAAACTGTCCAGAAAGTAACCGGGATTTTCCCCTTGAGACCACCCATCTTCTGCATATTCAACTCACCTGAAAGAGCATGCATCACGCTTCCTGCACCTAAAAACAGTAGTGCTTTGAAAAATGCATGGGTCATCAGATGGAAAATACCCGCCGCAAAAGCACCTACCCCACATCCCAGAAACATATACCCTAACTGGCTAATGGTGGAATAGGCTAAGACTCTTTTTATGTCATTCTGAACCATAGCAATGGACGCTGTATAGATTGCGGTAACTGCACCGATAACGGCAACCAAACCCAGGGTGAATGGTGCTAATTCATACAGTATATGACATCTTGCCATCATATAAACACCGGCAGTGACCATGGTTGCTGCATGAATTAACGCTGAAACCGGGGTAGGACCCTCCATCGCATCAGGAAGCCAGACATACAGAGGTATCTGGGCAGATTTACCCACAGCTCCCATAAATAAAAGCAGAGTTATGGCAGTTACTAATCCTCCACCCGCTACCAGAATCGAAGGTGCCTGCTGAAAAACCTCTGTATAATTAAGACCTCCAAAAGTCCAGAAGATAAGCATAACCCCTAAGGCAAAGCCGAAATCTCCTATACGGTTAACTATGAAAGCTTTCTTGGCTGCATCCGACGCTGATTTTTTCTCATACCAGAAACCAATAAGCAGATAAGAGCATAAACCCACAGCCTCCCAACCCAGGTAGAGCAAAAGGAAATTATTTGCCAGAACCAGCATCAACATAGAGAAGATAAAAAGATTAAGGAAAGAAAAGAATCGGGAGAAACCATTGTCCTCATACATATAGCCGACAGAATATACATGAATCAAAAACCCTACTCCGGTCACAACTAAAAGCATCACACCGGACAGGGGATCCAGAAGAAAAGATATATTCACCTTGAAAAATCCCGAATATATCCAGGGAAAAACTATCTTTTCAAAAATCCTCTGTTCTGCTGGTAAAGACAAAAGCTCAAAGAAGACCTTAACGGAGATAAGGAATGAAAGCCCTACCGACCCGCATCCGATCCAGGAAACCAGATTTTTGCCCAATTTCCTGCCAAAAATCCCATTGATTAAAAATCCCAGCAACGGAAGAAGTGGAACTAACCAGATATTATCGATCATATTCTACCCTTGCTATTCTCCTGTCATTTTTCCTAAAATTTATTCTCACCATTTCATCAAATTACCATCATCCACGTTCACACTTTTCTTATTTCTGTAGAACATCATTATTATCGCTAATCCGACTCCCACCTCAGCTGCTGCTACAGTCATTACCAGAAAAACAATAACCTGTCCGGTCAAAGAGCCGATATTCCTGGCAAAAGCGATTATGGCTAAATTAGCTGCATTAAGCATCAGTTCGACCGACATAAAAACCACTATAACGTTTCTGCGAATAAGGAAGCCCAATACCCCGATAGAGAATAAAACTCCACTCAATAAGATATAGTAGGAGACAGGTACCATTCTATTCTTCCCTCCGGGCTAAGAAGATCGCGCCAACCATGGCGATCAAAAGTAAAATCGAAGCTATCTCAAAAGGCAGCAGGTAATCGGTGAAAAGTAACCTTCCCAGTGCCTGAGGAGTCCCAAAATCAGCTGGTGTAAATAAAATTTTCTCGGTTTTACCGAAGAATGTATAATTGGTAATTATAAAAAGCTCTATCAGGAAAAAAGCTGAAAAGATAATAGCGAAAATCCTCTGAAATTTTCTTTTTTCCTGACCGAACTCATCTTTTCTCAAGGTTAAAAGCATAATCACGAAGATGAAAAGAATCATAACAGCACCGGCATAAACGATAATCTGAATAAAAGCCAGAAAGAAAGCTTTTAAAACAATAAACAAACCCGCTATGCTCCCCAGGGTGACTATCAAGGATAAGGCGCTGTGTATCGGATTTCTCTGTAATATCACCATTAATGCAGAAATCACAGCTATCAGACTCAGGATTATAAAAAATATAAATTCCATCTTTTAATCTATTTCTCCTCCGATAATTTTCTTTCTATTCATCTTCTCCTTGGGGAACAATGCTAAAAGCTTTTCTTTGTTATAGATAAAACTGTCGCGGTTATCAAAGACGAATTCATACTCCCTTCCTAAAAAAATTGC
>JAOUFL010000107.1 GCA_029858245.1 Candidatus Zixiibacteriota bacterium | reverse complement strand
CAAAGTCAGTATGGTTTTTTCCACAGGCGAGAAGACCGAAACGAAGACCACACTATGGTCTCTTTCTTCTCTTTCCCCGTGTTCTTTTCTACTCTTGACCTCCTCTAAATATTTTTTCTCCTCCTCCGCGTTTTTCCAGAACTTCTTAGAAGTAAGAGGAAAAACATCAAAACCGATATATTTATATCTCAGAGCTTCCTCTTTTTCATTTTTCTTTTCCTCTGCCATATCTCTCCTTTAAATCTACAATTTGAAAATGATTTTTATTCCTTATGAATTCTATGTATTTTTATAAATCAGTAGTTGTAGTCAATAAATTTCCATCTGTCCGTAGCCAGTTTGTTATTCGGGTCTAACTTCAAGACTTTTTCGTAGGCTTCTTTCGCTTTATCCCACTGGCTGGTGATATCATAAGCTTGAGCCAGCCACAGATTATAGGAGACATCATTAGGTTTACATTTCAGCGATTCCAGAAGAGGCCTTATGGCTTCAGACGCTCTATTTAAAGTCAAAAACACATATCCTAAATTACCCTTAGCCTGACAGTCATTAGGTTCCAGCTCAAGGATTTTCTCATATTCCACCTTTGCCTCAGAATAAGATTTGAGCTCGCTCAGATAGATATAAGCCAGATATTGATGTGCCTGTAGATAATCAGGTTTCATCGTAACTACCCTTTTCAGTGGTTCTAATGCCTCTTTTAACTGTTTTAAATTCACGTAACAATAAGCGAGATTCAGATAGCTGGAAAAACTGGTAGAATCAAGCTCGATCTTCTTCTTCAGCGCCGGTATAGCCTCATTGAATTTCTTGAGCTGATAATAAGTTAAACCAAGACTGGAAAACGATTCACTGTAACTTGAATCTAACTGTGTTGCTATCACCAGATACCTCGCCGCCTGTCCCAGGTTAACGGAATCACCAAGACGGTAAAGCACCTTGCCATAATCTACCAGGAAATCACGGTCTTTAATTGTCCATTCGAAATTGTTTTTACTGGTATATATTTTTTCATAGTTACTATATGCTGCTGCTGCTTCCTGGCTCATTTTCTTTTCATCATACCCCTTGCCTAAATAATAATAAGCCTCTGCCAGATTGGGTTCTATCTTAATAGCATTATTCAGGTTTACTATAGAGCTGTCATACTGATACATATTATAAAATGATTTTCCCAAACCCAGAAAAGCCTTAGGATTATTCGGGTCTAATTTTATATATTCATTAAAAGCCCATCCGGCTTCAGAATATCTTTTGGCAAGAAAATAGATGTCCCCCAGCTCAATATAAACTGATTTTAGCTTGGGAGATAAAATCACTGTTTTTTTGAAGGATTCAACGGCTTCCTGGAAATTCATCTGCAAAAGATAGGCTTTTCCTAAACTGTAGTAGACCTCCGCCCGGGTAGAATCTAATTCAATGGCTCTTTTATATTCATAAATAGCAATGGAAGAAATTTCTTTCTTCAGATTTACATCCCCTAAGTTCTTATGATATTCCGCATTTTTGGGATTCGCTGATATTGCGGAACGAAAACTTAAGTCGGCATCTGCCAGTTTATTCTGAGCTATTTGAACTAATCCTTTCCCATTAAGGAAATCAGCATATTTATTTTTTATCGTTAACCCCTCATCAAATGTCTTCATGGCTTCATCGAAGGAACCCCTTTTCAAATAAGATAACCCCAGCTCGTATATTGCCTCTAGATATTTTGGCTTAATGTTTATTGCTGTCCGATATTGCTCTATTGCATTATCCCACTCCTCTTTTTCAAAATAACACTTTCCCAAGTAATAGTATCCCTCAGCATTATTAGGTTTCGCATTCAGGTAGGCTTTAATTATGGTTATGGCTTTATCGTAGTCACCTTCTAGATATGCTTTTCTGCCCTTATCCAGATCCTGACAGCTGGCTATAGTATATAAACTCAATAAAAGGATTAAGGCGGAAACCCAGGCGTTAAAAAATATTTTACTTTTACTCATAGAACCTTTACTTAAAAGTCTCATAATCATCATTAATCCCTTCTCTGTCAAGTATTTTATTTGTCTTTTTTTATTTTTTTATATTTTCTTCTCACTTTTTATTTCCTCTTTTCTATAACGTTTACTCACAAGCCAGAGCCTCAAAAATCCATACAGCAAAATAATTCCTCCAAATATATTACGAAATCCAGACTCTAATCTGAATACACCTGAGATTATTAATAATCCTAAAAAAATTATTAACCCGACCAGGGTATAATTAAAAATTCTCTCAAATTTGGAAGAATGACTATTCAGAACCAAATCTACACTCTTCGAAAAACGATTTAACCAAAAATAACTTCACCCTATTATTTTAACCTAAAATTCAAATTTGTCAAGTTTAAACTTAAGTCAATTCTACAGTTAAAAAAGAAAATCGAAGCTTTTCCAAAGGTGAAAAAACATAATAAACCTTTAATAAGCATTCAAAACCTATGCCTGAAATCAGTAATTCTTCAAGTTTTTACATTACATTATCTTACGTGTCGCTTAGGATAAATTATAAATCTATTTATGCTAAATTTTACTCCTGAATATTAAATCAGATTGAACTTTTCTCTTAAGCTGTTGACTGGATTGAAACTATAATAATGTATTTTTTTGCGCTATATGACAAAAACTTACTTCTTTTATCCTATTTTCTTTTTAAAGCGAGCTGTGCTTAAGATTAAAACTATGACCCCGATTATTCCCAGAGGTAAAATTTGATCCCAGAGAACACGAAAAGAACTGCCTTTCAGAAAAATCCCTCTCACGATAACCAGAAAATACCTCAGGGGATTGGCAAAACTGAGATACTGAATGAGTCTTGGCATATTGGCAATAGGGAACATAAAACCGGAAAGGATAATGGCTGGCATAACAAAAAAGAAGGTAAGCATCATTGACTGCTGCTGGGTTCTGGATAAAGTTGAGAAGAAAAGCCCTATCCCTATTGTGGTTAAGAGATAAACCCCAACTGATAAAAAGAGTAGAAAGAAACTCCCCCTGAATGGAATCTTGAACCATAGAACAGCCACTGAAGTAACCAGTACTACGTCAATAAACCCGATCAGAGCAAAAGGAATAACTTTACCTAAGATTAACTCGGTGGTTTTTATCGGAGTAACCATTAACTGCTCGATAGTTCCGATCTCCTTTTCCCTGACAATAGCCATTGAGGTAAGCATCATCGTGGTGATCATAAGAATCAAGGCTAAAACCCCGGGCAGGTTGTAATCTCTGCTTTTTAGCTCCGGGTTGTACCAGGCTCTCGCCTGGTTCTCCAGGTTCAGGATTTTCACCGGCTGGACTTGCCCGGAGAGCAAGCCCTGAGCAAGTTTCTTCTGCAACTTATCCTGGCTGATCTTCTTGTTATAGGAAAAGAGTAGCTGGTTTATATAGCCTGAGACTACTCCTGCGGTATTGGAATTAGTTCCATCAATTAATATCTGAATAGGAACAGTCTTTCCTTTCTTCATCTCTTTGACAAAATCATTTTCTATTTCAATTCCCACCCAGATTTTCCCCTGGTCTAAAAGCTCCACCAGCTCTTTTTGACTTTCCGGAATATGATTGATCGTAAAGCGGCCTGAGTTCCTGAAAAGTGAAATAAGCTCTCTGCTCTCCTGGGTTTTAGAAAAATCCAGGACGGCTGTGGGAATCCGGTTTATGTCCATGGTAGCAGCGTACCCTAATAAGACCAGCTGAAGGAGCGGAGCCACAAATATGATCATCAGCATCCTTCTATCCCTTCGGATCTGGATGGACTCCTTCAGAAAGATATGTTTGATTCTCTCCCACATACTATTCCGGCAGTCTTTTTTTGAAGATGAGATTGGCTAAAGTCAGCATCATCAGGGCGAATATAGATAAAAGCAGAATCTCCCCTCCCAGGATCTGAAGACCATTACCTTTAAGGAAAATACCCTGAAGGATTTTTATGTAATACCGGGCTGGCACAATATGGGTGATTATCCTCAAGAACAAAGGCATATTGAAAATGGGGAAGATGAAACCTGAGAGGATATACGCAGGCAGAAAAGATGTCAGCATAGCCATCTGATAAGCCAGCTGCTGGGATTTGGTTAAGATGGAGATGAACATCCCGATGCCTAAGGCTCCTAACAGAAATATCCCTGAAGCCAAAAACATGAAAAGGTAATCACCCTGGAATGGAACCTTGAAGAGAAGTCTTGCCAGAACAACTGCCATAAGTAAATCTATCATCCCGATAAGAAAATATGGTATCAGCTTACCGAAGATCAACTCGGAGGACTTGACTGGCGTGGCGATTAACTGCTCCATAGTTCCCCTTTCCCATTCCCGTGCTATCACCAGAGAGGTAAGCAGGGCACCTATTATCATCATAATCACTGCTATCAAGCCGGGTATAATGAAATTCCTGCTTTTAAGATCCTGATTGTACCATATCCTGATCTTCCCTTCTATCGCAGGTGTATTATCTGCTTGAGCTATCTTTGAATAGAAAAGGAGTAACCCTCCTGAAAGATAGCCACTTCCTATGCTGGCAGTATTAGCATCGCTGCCATCCAGGATAGTTTGAACCTCTATCTTATTGCCTGATTTCACCTCTGCGGAGAAATTCCGAGGTATTACCAGGGCAATCTTAATTTCACTTTTCTCAAGGAGTGTCTCCAGTTCCTTATAATTTTTTACATAATCTTTAATTGAGAAATATCCTGATTGAACCAGGCTTTCTACAAATTCCTTGCTTTCCCGGGAATTATCCTGGTCATAGACCCCTAAGGGCAGATTATTAATATCCAGGGTAACTGCATAACCGAAAAGAATGAGCAGTATAAGTGGAATGGCAAATGCCATTATCAAAACCCTGATATCTCTAAGAATCTGAAGAGATTCCTTATAGCTGACTGCCAAAAGCCTTTTGAGATTCATCTTTTAGCTCTCTTTCCGGATTAGTGAAACAAAAGCATCCTCCAGAGAGGGGATTACTTTATGTAATCGTATAACCTCAATCCCTTTTTCCTTGAGAAGGTGAGAAAAAGGAGTCACTTCTTCCCCTGAGGGAAGTAGAAGATGAATATTTATCCCGAAAAGAGAAACCTCCATTATCCTTTTATCCTTCTGTAAGAAATCCAAAGCCTCAATTGGTTTATCGCATTCCAGCTCCCAGATCGAGCCGGATACCGATTTACCTTTTAACTCCTCTGGAGTTCCTATCTGCACTAACTTCCCTTTGAAGATAAGTCCTAAGCGATGACAGTACTCGGCCTCATCCAAATAATGAGTAGTCACAAAAACCGTGGTCCCTTTGTCCGAAAAAGAGTAAATCATATCCCAGAAATTTCGACGGGAAACAGGGTCCACTCCGGAGGTAGGCTCATCCAGAAAAAGGATAGGGGGGTTATGCAATAAAGCACATCCCAGAGCCAGCCTTTGTTTCCAGCCTAAGGCTAATTCTCCGGTTTTTCTTCCCCTTTTATCCTCGAGATCTGCCATTTTCAAGACCCATTCCTTCCTCTCCTTTTTAAGCACTTTTTTCACCCTGTATATCCCGGAGTAAAAATCTATATTTTCCTCCACTGTGAGCTCTTCATATAAGGAGAATTTCTGGGACATATAGCCTATATTTTCTTTGATCTTCTCTGACTGGGTGGAGATATCATAATCTCCCACCCTCCCTCTACCTGAGGTAGGAGATAAAAGACCGCAAAGCATCTTTATGGTAGTGGTTTTCCCAGCACCATTCGGTCCCAGAAACCCGAAAACCTCACCTTTTCTCACCTGGAAAGTGATATTATCCACTGCCGTGAAACCATCAAATTTTCTCACCAGGTTTTCAACTTCAACTATGAAACTTTCTTTATCCATTTCGAATCTCTATTTTATCCTGTTTTAAAAAGATAAAGATATCCTCCAGTGAAGGTTCAATTCTTCTCAAGTTTAGAATTTCGACCCCTGTATCTTTTAACTTATTTTTTATATTTGCCAGTAGTTTCTCCTCTCTAAGGGTAAAATGAATCTTCTCTCCAAAAATGGATATGCCGGATATCCCATCCACTTTTTCCAGAACAGATTTTGCTTCTCTTGTTTTATCACAACTTATTTCATAAAGAAATTCATTCATAATTTCTTTTAGTTTTTTGGGAGTCCCGTAAGCTATAAGTCTACCCTTATCCAGAAAGGCTACTTTCTGACATCTTTCCGCCTCATCCATATAGGAGGTGGAGATGAAAATGGTTATCCCCCTTTTCTGCTGTTCAAAAAGGATTCTCCAGAAATCCCTGCGGGAAAGCGGGTCCACTCCCCGGGTAGGCTCGTCTAAAAGCAGGACCTCCGGGGTATGTAGAAGCACACAGGATAAAGCCAGTTTCTGTTTCATCCCACCCGAAAGATTACCGGCTAAGAAATCCTTAAAAGGCTCAAGCTGACTGAAATTAAACACCTCTTTATACTTTTCATCTTTTTGCTTCTTGGAGAGCTGGTAAAGCTCAGAGAAGAAGTTAAGATTCTCCAGAACAGTCAAATCCTCATACAGACCAAATCTCTGGGGCATATAGCCGATTTTCTCTTTGAGTTTTTCTGCATCCCTGATTATATCATATCCTGCTACTCTTGCAGAGCCTGAAGTGGGAGGAAGTATCGCAGATAAAATTCGCATCAGAGTGGTTTTGCCCGCACCATCCGGACCCACCAGACCTGCCATTTCCCCTTTTTCTATTTTCAGGTTAAGATAATCGACTGCTACCAGTGAGCCGTATTGCTTCAGTAGATTTAATATCTCCAGCATACCTTTTGGAGAATTAAAATTGAAGGAGGTTAATCTTTAAGCAGAGTAACATCTGCCGGCATACCTGGTTTTAAGATCTGAAGAGGATTCTCCAGGCTGACCTTTATGCCGAAAACCAGCTTCACTCTTTCCTCTTTGGTCTGGATGTTCTTGGGAGTGAATTCTGCCTGGCTGGAGATATAGGTGATTTTTCCCTCGAATACTTTATCCGGATACGCATCAACCCTAACCTCCGCTTTCTGACCAAACTTAACCCTGCCCAAGTCGGTTTCCATAATATAGATTTTCACCCAGGGACGAGCTAAATCACCTACAGTTAAAAGGGAAATTCCAGGTAAAACCACTTCACCTGTTTCTGTATTTTTACTCAGCACCAGACCATTAATTGGGGATTTAATTATAGAATTATCTGTTTGGATTTTAATCAAATCTATACTGGCACTGTTCTGTTCCACCAGATTTTTAGATAAATTAAGTTGCTCTTGTGCCACCTGGTATTTTGTCCTCAGGTCATCTAATTGCTGTTGGGTAGCACTTCCTGCCTGGTAAAGCTCGTTTATCCTGTCTAAGTTATCTTTCAGATTAGCTAAACTGGACTTGGCTTGGGAAAGCTGAGCCAGAGAGACCCGTAGAGCTGCTTCAGCCTGTTTAAGCTTTGCTTGCAGCTCTTCGTAATCTAATTCAATCAAGACTTGATCCTTAATCACGCTATCCCCTTCATCCACCAATAGCTTTTCTATCCTCCCAGCAACCTTAGTGCTTATCTCCACCTCGGTGATTTCAATCGTGCCTGAGGCAAATATCTGGTTTTTAGACTTTTCCCCATTGTTCTTTAGCAGGATATAAAGAACTATCCCCAAGATTATTATAATCAAGAACAAA
>JAOUFL010000106.1 GCA_029858245.1 Candidatus Zixiibacteriota bacterium | reverse complement strand
CATCCACCAGGACTACCAGGGTGGATGTTGATACAACCGACGTCTCTGTCCCTGCAGGTGTATATCGTATCCGGGTAACAGTTAACTGGACGGATAAGGCAGAACGAAACAGAACAGTTAATTATTACACTTATAAAATGAGGTAATAAATGAGAAAATTAATTAGAGAATTTAAGATCCTGACTGAAAAAGGAATAAGTTTAATTGAGCTAATGATAGCTGTTTTCCTCACGGTGCTAATTGGAGCTGCAGTATTAAGCTTTTACGTGACTCAGCATAACCAGTTTTTAGTTCAGGAGGATGTTTCGGATATGCAGCAGAATGCCCGGGTTGCAATGGATGAGATCGCTAAAAACATAAGAAAAGCCGGGTACGGACTGGTAGGACATCCCTCCATCTCGGTGGGAGCCAATAGTATAGCTGTATATTATAAGGACAGTACTCAAACTGACTCGATATATTATTATATTTCACGAGCAGATTCTTTACACCCGCATTTGATGAAAAGGATAGGGTTATCTGCAGCTCAGGTTTTTGCTGAGAACATTGACTCGCTTTCGTTCACCCAGAGCGGACAGCTTGTTTATGTAAGAATAGTTGCCCGTGAGGAAAACAGAGATCAAAGTTACATCGGGGATAAATATAGAAGAAGGATTTTAAGTTCTTTTGTGAAAGTCAGGAACACAATATAAGGAGGTTTGTAATGCGATATATAATAGAGGAAAAAGGTTCAGCTCTGCTTTTAGCACTTATACTGATGGTTATGCTTACCCTCGTTTTTGTGGCTGCTATAACCACGTCAGTTACTGATATGGATATTTCCGAAAACATAAAGGAGAAGACCTCTTCCTTTTATGTAGCGGAAGCCGGATTAGAATATGGAATGGGGGTATTGAAGAGTAATCCTAATATGCTTAACAACGATACCCTGGAAATGCTTATAAATGGAAGCCCTGCTCTGGGAGGAGGAACCTACAACATAGATATAGCCGGTGCAATTCCCTACAAAACCTTGACCTCAACCGGAAATGCAGAAGAGGGAGAAAGCCAGGTTCAGGTTATAGTAAAAAGAACCAGAAATCCATTAAATATCTGGAATAACATAACCTTTGCTGGAGTTGGTCAGGCAGGAAAAGCAATTGCCGGGAACGTCAGGTTTCATGGTCCTGTTCATATAATGGGAGAAGGAGAGCCCTTCACTGATGCCAATGGCAACGGTCAGTGGGATGATGCGGATAATTATACGGATTTAAACGGTGATGGCAACTGGGATATGGGTGAACCCCTAACAAAAGATTTAGACGGGGACGGTCAGTGGGATGATGCGGAAACATATTCTGATGTTAATGGAAGCGGCAGCTATGACGGTATGTTAACTGTGGTTGACTTAGCTTATGATATATCCGGTGCTGCCGGGGTTTTCAATAACTACACGGGTATTCCATCCGAATTGTCCAGTCGAGTCCCAGCATTGGATACTACTACCTTTAATGGGGAAGTGGTTTCCTATATGGAAGCTGAGTTCAGGGTCAAGCACGGACAGGTTAGCGTATCCGGAACAGCAACCATCGGTCAGTCAAATGAATCTGGTGATTCAGACAAAGAGACTATGGATGGGTGCTATGTAAATGACGGGTACACAGGTAACAAAGGAGCAAGCAATGTATATTCGGATAATGGTACCAGTCAGACATATGATTTAGAAGATGATTTGCAGATGCCTTATTTAAGCGAGCCTTATACTGATCCGAATACCGGATATACCTACAGCTCATATATGGATTATCTTTCTACTCATGCTTTAGTCATAAATGGTGATATAACCCTGCAGCCGGGAGTTGAATTCCCCGCTCAATCCAATGCAAACGGCAGTATTTATATGGATGGTAATGGTAATTTGCAGATCAGCGGGATAGTTTATATTGATGGTAACATAAATATCAATGCGGGTAGTGGCACTATGAGTCATAATCCTGTGCTTTTCGATGGTATGGGAACTCTGGTTGCCACCCAGGATATCAGTGTGAACACACACGTGTTATCTGAAGGGATGTTTCCAACTGATGATGTGATTGGTTTTATCGCCCGACATGACATAAATATCGGAACCGGTCCGGGAGATGCCCAGCTTAATCTGATGGGAGCATTTTATGCTCAGGAAACCATCTACAATTCCAAGCAGAACGGTGTGGCTGGAGCATTGGTCTCTAACTATTTCGACATTACCAATGTACCGGACTTATACTGGGTTCCTTCAATAGTAGATAATCTACCTCCGGGTATGCCGGGAGGAGGAACAGTTTATACTTATACTTATAAGATAGTAAATAATAGCTGGAGAGAGCTATAAAACTAACTTAAAACGAGGCAAGAAAAATGTTACTGAAAAAAAGAAAAAAACAAAAAGGGTTCACTTTAATAGAGGCGATGATTGTGGTGGTGATAGTCGGGGTTATTGCAACTATGTCAGTTGGCAGTTTTGACAGGTTCATCAAGCACCAGAAACTCAAAATAGAGGGAAGGGACTTGATCTCCAATCTGAGGTTAACCCGTTCATATGCAGTAGCGCGCAAAGTTCCGTATGGTATCCATTTTGACCATAATAATCAGCAGTATATAATTTTCAAAGATGTGGTTAGCCTGTCTTCATATACCTACGATAGCGGTGATTCGGTGATAAAATCCAAACCATTGCCCAATAACCTTTATTTCTGGGGGGACTTTCCCAATAATGTGGTGGTTTATCTCCCAAATGGCTCCGCATCTTCGTCCGGAAGTGTGTATTTCTACAGCTCAGAAATCTATGAGACCTTAACAGCAAATGTGTTGGGCAGTACTGGCAGAGCCCGCCTGACCGAAGGGTATGGAGGATAAAGATCCGAGAACATTTTCAGGGGTTTTCAGGATTAAAAAGTCATCGCTTTTTATACCCTAAAAAAAATATCATTTTACTCTTAATATTTTTTTAAAAAAGTCGATAATGGAATTAGTGATTTAAAAACAAGGTTAATTCAAAAACATCTAAATAAGAAAATTATGATATTAGGAAAAAAAGAAAGAATGGTTGCAGGACTGGATATAGGCGCCGGCTGCATCAAGCTGGTCAAGTTAGAAGAAAAGGGAGGCACTTATATCCTGAAAGGTATGGGGATAAGGGAGATCTCGCCTGATGTGATAGTGGATGAGGAAATAAAAGACAGGGATGCTTTAATCTATAACATACAAACTCTGATTGACCAGTGTGATCCCCACATAAAGGAAATTGCCCTGGCGGTTGCCGGACACGGAGTTCTGAGCGACAAGCTGGTAATGGATAAAAAAAGCGGGGCGGAAGCTGAACAGGCAATACTATTCGAGGCTGAGCAGAGAAGTCCTTTTGATGTGGATGATGTGAGCCTGGATTATCACGTTATTAGAACGGATGAAGAGACCGGTAAGATGGACGTATTACTGGTGGCGGCACGAAAGGATTTCCTGAAATCCTACCTGGATTTAACCTTTGATGCCGGCCTCAAACCTGTACTAATCGATACCGAAACCCTGGCACTGCTGAATGCTTATGAGATAAATTATGAGATAAATTCAGAAAAAGTAACTGCTCTGGTGAATATAGGATTTGATACCACCAATCTGACTTTCATAAAGGATGGGGTTTACAATTCTTCCAGAGACGTTTCCTCTGGAATACGCGTGATCTATGAAGCGATAATGAAAGAGTTCAGATTAAATCCGGAGTTCGCCACAAAAACCATTAAAGGAGAAATGGACTCCTCCATTGACCAGGATATGCTGAAGGCAACGGTAGTTACTTCATCCGAAGAGCTGATATCCGGATTAGAGGTGGCTTTGTCCTATTTCAAATCCTCAGCCAAGATATCCAATCTGGACTGGGTAGTTATATCTGGTGGAGGGTCCATAATACCCTTCCTGCCGGAATTCATCCAGTCAAAATTAAATGTTCCGGTGGAGGTTATGAATCCTTTAAGGAATATAGAATACGATCCAGATGTTTTCAGACATTTGCAGCCGGAGAAGATAGCACCGCTTTTAAGCATAGCGGTTGGATTAGCAGCAAGAAAGGTAAAGTAAGATGATAAAAATCAATCTACTGCCCAAAGAATTAAGAAAAAGAAAAGGGATTACCTTAAAAAAGAATTCAGCTTACCTTCTGGGAGGGAGCGGGATTATAATCATACTTCTGATCCTGATTACCATTATGCAGGGTGTAAGAGTGGGGAATTTGAATAGAAGGATTACAGAAGCAAAGAAAAGAAAGGAAGCGCTTAAAGACACCATACGATTAGTAGATGCCTTAAGTGACCTGAAGAACAAGATCCTGCAGCGTCTATCCGCAATCGAATCCCTGGATAAAGACCGTTCTACCTGGATTGACATAATGGAGGATTTAAGCTCGAGAGTACCGGATAACCTCTGGCTTACCAATTTCAAAGAAAATACACCTTCAGCACCAACAGCTGCAAATGTTCAGGTTGCAGAAGAGGAAAGCGATACCCTGAAAGCTGTCGAGGCGGTTATCACTCCACCTATAAAAAGAATAATTACCATTGAAGGATATTCCTTTTCTCTTAGCAGTTTAGCTACTTTTATGATTAATTTGATAAAATCTTCATATTTTGATAAGATAGAATTAAATAATATAAAGTTAGTCGAACTGGAAAAGCAGAAAGTGTACAGTTTTCAGCTCAACAGTGAACTATTGTATGCCAGTCAGGTCAGTACATCGACAGAACTTGCAGCCAATCAAACAGGAGAACCTGCTCCCTGAGAATAGGGGAGAACGGTTAAATTCAGGAGGATGTAATGGATTTTAAAGATCCAAAATCCCAGAAAATACTCTTAGGAGCTTTGATTGTATTTTTGGTAATCTATTTCTGGTATGCCCGGATATATTCTTCCAACGTCGCCAAGATAAATCAGAAAGAGGCGGAATACGAGATGCTTTTAACCGATCTGAGAAATGTGGAGATGAAGTCCAAAAGCGTTCATAATCTTAAGGCTGAGTACGAAACACTTCTGGATAGATACCAGCAGGTAGAACTTCTTTTGCCCGAGGAAAAACAGATTCCTTTATATTTAACCCAATTGCAGGGAGCTTCTCAGATTTCAGAAGCCAGGATAGTTGAGATTATTCCCCGGGGGATAAGACCGATAAGCTTTTATAATGGCGCAGATTTCAGTATGGTTTTCAAAGGAGATTACGACGATATAGGTACCTTTTTTGCAAACGTAGCCAACTTTCCATTTTTAACCAATGTCACCGATGTCAGCTTCTCTGGTTTATCCAAAGCTGATGTGGAAAAAGAGAAGAAAACCATACTGGTAAACTGTAAACTCTCTACCTATTTTATAAAAGAATCTGAAAAACTTCAGAAGGTTGAATTTTAAAGAACAGGAAAATATTATGAAAAGTAAAAATTTATGGATTATCATCTCATTTCTGATAGTATTGATTTTTACATCGCAGACGCTTTTATGGGCAGAAGCTCAAATTAAGAATATAACCCTGCAAAGGGAAGGTGATTACACCAACATATCCATACTGTCGGATACTCCTTTTCAGTTCAACCATTTTATCGAGGAGAAGAATGATGGCAAGCCTTATCGCATTGTAATTGACTGCCTGGATGCCATACATTCTCTGCCCCGGAGCAATTTCACAGATTTACCTGCGGGGGTGATAAGCACCATTCGCACCAGCCAGTACCAGGTTTCACCCCAGAAGATCTGCAGGGTGGTTATTGATCTGAAAAACCCGGTAGTCTATAAGGTTATAGATGAGGGAGACAGCAAAGTAGCAAAACTGGCACTTTCTACTCCGGATGCCCCAATATATTCACAGTGGAGTGCTGTTAAGACAAAGGGAGCAGAAGAATCAATAAAATCAGCCCAGACTAAACAAGCTGAAAAGAAAATACCTGTTAAAGAAGCAAACGTTAGTGAGGCTGTCTCTAAAAAGATAAAACCTGTTCAGATAACAGAAACACAACAGAAAAAACAAGATATCAAGCCTTCCAATCAGGCGGTCTCTCAGATAAAAAAAGAAGCGGAGAAAAGCACTACCGTAAATGTATCACAGAAAAAATTAGTGCCTTCGCCTGACGAGAAGAAAAAGATAGAGTTAGCTCAAAAACCAAAAGAAATAAAAACAGAGATAAAATCAGATTTGCAGGTGGAGAAGAAGAAAGCGGAAGATACTCAGGTAACTGCACCAGAGCCGGCTGATGTCGAAAAAACTCAAGAGCGAAAAGAAGTTCCTGCCGGGGTGACAGGTAAAAAAATGGAAGAGGTTCCGAAAAGGAAAATACTGGTTTACCATAGCGGAGAAAGAGAAGACCCGTTTTTACCCCTGACCGGAAAAACGAATTTCACCCTGGGTACGGTACCGCTTCCCAGCATAGAAGAGCTTAAATTAGTAGGTGTCCTGGAGGATAACAACGGATTTAAGGCGCTTCTGGAAAACGAACTGGGATTCGGTTACATAATGCAATCCGGAGACAAGATTAAGAATGGAGTGGTAGTCTCTATTGAAAAAGAGAGAGTCATTTTCCAGGTTACGGAATATGGATATACTAAAAATATCGCATTAGAACTTTTCACACCAACAAAAGAAGAGAGGTAAAAGACATGTGGATTAAAAATCGGAAAATAAGAAAAATAATATTTCTTTTAACAACCTGGATTATAGTTTTCTTAGCCTTGCAGACACTGGGATACCCGCAGAAGGCACTGAAATCACTTACCCTGCAGAATGCAGATATCCATTCAGTTTTGAGCTTTCTGGCTGAAGAGGGCAAGACCAACGTGGTTGCATCGCCAAAGGTGCAAGGAACTGTTACCTTAAGCTTGAAGGGTGTAAGCTGGAAGCAGGCACTGGAGATTATCACCAAGACCTACAACCTGGCAATGGTTGAAGAACCGGGTTATATACGAGTGCTCCCCATCAAAGATTATATTGATGAGATGACCGCCTCAACTCAGCATGAAGCAGACCAGCAAAAAATGGTTTCTCTGCATACTGAGGTGATCAAAGTGGAAAACGGAACAGCCGGTGATCTGGTTAAACCTATCAAAACCTCTCTCTCGGAAAGAGGAAACGTGGACATAGATCAGAGGACGAATTCTCTTATCGTACGAGATATTCCAGAAAATGTCAAGCGGGCAGTGGAATTGGTCAAATCTTTAGATAAGGTGACGGAGCAGATAAAGATATCTGCTCAGCTTATTGAGGTAGAAACCGGCGCTTTAACCGAATTTGGAGTAAACTGGGAGTTTATCCCGAGTCTGGAAGGTGATATTTACACTAACGATATGGGTCTTAACCAGAAAGCCTTAGATGCAATGTTACCTGAAGACAGGATAAGCAACTTCACTTACAGCACTCTCCAGTCAGATTTTCAGCTGGATATGGCGATCTCAGCGTTGGTACAGGACAATAAAGCAAAAGTAGTGGCTCATCCTGAAATAACCACCATTGATAACAAAGAGGCTTATATCCAGATGGGACAGAAGGTTCCTATCAAGCAGTTTGACGCTTCAGGAAATACTATTGTCACTTTTGTGGAGGTCGGTACCATATTGAGAGTTACACCACATATCACTTCTGAAGGCAGAATTCTAATGAAGCTCGTTCCCGAAAGGAGCT
>JAOUFL010000003.1 GCA_029858245.1 Candidatus Zixiibacteriota bacterium | reverse complement strand
TTATCCACTGAAGATAAAGCTATTCTGAAAAGCTCAGGTGAGGACAGGGATAAAGCTTTTAAAGATGGCGGGCAGTATGTCGGCACGGCTAAGGGAGATTATGTCATACTGATTGATACCCTGGGAAACCCATATTATCAATATACAGGCAGGGACAGCGGAGATTATCTGGTGAGCTTCAGCTGGTCAGGCGATTCCAGGGGAAGTTATGCCTATAAAGGAGGAGGGATTTACAGTTATGTTTATCCCGGGAATGGAGATTACCTGCCTCGAATAGACTTGCCCTTACCCTCAGGTCATTCAATTTTAGATTTGTGTTTAAACCTGATTCCTTTCGACGGTTTTTCATCCGAGATAGGCTGGGGATTAAGCAGAAAAGACAATAATTTATTCTCCGGGCTGGATGAAGGGGATAATTCGGGAAAAGCGTTCTTTCTTAAAGCGGGATATGAAAAGCAAAGCCCATCCATAATGGATTATACGCTCTCGGAAATAAAACTTGAGGGTTTATACAGAAGTACAGGTCAAAATTTTTCACCTTTCGGGAGATTGGACGAAGTGGAAAGGGAAAGGGTCTGGGGTATGCTTAACGATTCTACTAAAAGCCCGGAAGATGTTTTCAGATTCAAGGGACTTGTTGCCCCGCGGGAAAATCTTGTTTTGAATACAGATCTGGGAATGATGAAAAAAGGAGCATATTTTGAGTCCAGCCGAAACAGGTTCGAGATTATTTATTCGCCATTTAAAAGCCTAAAAGCCAAAGTCTCCTCCGAGGATGTAAATAGTACAACCAGAGAGGAATCAGCAAACCTCAGAGGGAACTGGCAAAGAGATATATTTCATCTTACTCACAGGTGGAGAAAGCTGAATACTGAAATCGGATGGGAAAGGGAAGAGCAGAAATTTACCCCTGAGGATTCCGCTAAAACAGGTAGCAGGTTCGACGAGTTCAAAGGCAAGATCAACCTGAAATCGAACACCCTCTGGGATCTGTCCAGCCTGTTTATTTTTCGGGAGGAAAAGCAAAAAGATGTTGTATGGAAAAAGGAGTCTTTTTCCTATACCTGGCAGAATGGTCTGTCCCTGAGGAATTATAAGGAAGTACTTTCCTCCAGAATAGAGCATATACACCGGCAAAAAAGTTTTAAAACAGGAGAGAATTCAAAGGGTGATATAGGGAATTTCAAACTGGATTATCAATCCAGAAATCAGGCATTAGTTCTGAATCTGTATTATTCAGCAAACCTCTCGGGAGCGGAGAAAAGAATTGACAACTACCTCGAGGTGGGGGAGGGAAGAGGGGATTATCGGTATGAGAATGGCGAATATATCCCTGATTCGGAAGGCAGCTTTATATTGCAGCAGGAGATTTTAGACGATTATATTCCCGGTAAAAAATTAGACAGGAGTTTCAGAACAGTTTTTAAACCGGGAAAGCTTTTTCCGCATATTATATTTCTCAAGGAATTTTATTCCGAATCAATCGTCAAAACATCTAACCTTGTAGTCAAAGAAGTGGATTGGACCAGCTTTATTTTTAATCCCTTAAATAAAGGGTTTGGCGGAGACGAGCAGTTCCGTGATTTTTCCTCCAGGCACGATTTTTATCTTTTCCCTTCTGCTCCTTTAAACCTGAGATTAAGATGGGTTGAGGAGGAAAGGGAAAATCTTCTTTTACTTACCGGGAAAGATAAGGATTTCAAGAAGGGTCAATCGATTCTTCTGCGCTACCGGTTCTCTCATAATAATTCAATCGAATCTGAGCTTTTGAATGATGAAAGAGAAAGGTTTAAAATCGATTCCAATTTGCTAATACTGAAAGGAAAAAGCATAAGGGTTGATTTCACCAGAAGAGAGGGCAATTCTCTGGAGATGACTTTATCCGGCAGGGCAAGGAAAGAGAAGAACGAAAAATCTGAAATAACAGCAAATATTTTTGAACTCTCACCCAGACTTTCTTATTCCCTGCTTAATAAGGGTAAGATTCGTTCAGTGTTTAGCTGGTGCAGGGTAACCTCCAGCCCGCAGAATTCGATATTACCCTGGGAGATGGCAGAAGGGAAAAAAGCCGGGGATAATTTCGGCTGGAGATTCGGTTTCGATTTTGGGCTGAATCAGACCATCTCAGCTATTTTTGATTATACAGGCTCGAAAGAGCCAGTTAGAGGGACAAGGCATAATGGAAAAATTGAAGTCAGAGCTAGTTTTTAAGATGAAAAAAGCTGCGGTTTTAACAGTATCAGTGATTTTATTCATTATCTCACTGGCCAGTACGACTTTTTCTTCTGAGTTTAATAACAGGATCAAGGAAATCAAAATCCAGGGTAATCGATATTTTAAACTAAATGAACTCTACTACTGCATGAAACTCAAGCCAGGTAGTATTTATTCAAATAAACTGTTAGAGAGAAGCACCGAGGAGATTTTAAGCTTATATGAGGATAATGGATTTCCTTATTGCCAGATAGATTTTGGTGATTTTAATTACAGTATTAGCCCGGACGATTTATCAAAATGGTTTTCTTTCAACTTGAAGATAATCGAGGGTCCCAGGGTAAAAATAAGAAAAACAGAATTTGTCGGAAACAATGATACTAAGGTTAAAGTGCTGAACAGGATAATAGATATAGATAGTACGGAGTTTTTCTCTCAAAAGCGGTTGGAATCCGGCATATCCCGATTAAGGAGAAGCTCCTTTATCAAGAATGTTCAAAAAGCAGAGCTTGTTCCCGAAGCTGATCCAGCCTGGGCTGCACTTAGAATAGAGGTGGAGGAAAATAAACAAAATAGTTTTCTGGGTGTGCTGGGATATGTACCTTCAGCACATAATAAGAACGGTTATTTTAGCGGAAAGCTGAATTTTATTTTTGACAACATCTTCGGAACCGGCAGAAAAACCGAAATAGCCTGGAGCAAGAAAGACCCGTATTCCTTTGACCTGGTATTCACTTTCAGGGAACCGTATCTTTTTAATCTTCCACTGGGCTGGGACCTGTATTTAAGGCAGATAGATTATGATTCGAGTTATTCCAAACTGGAGTTGAACACTTATTTTGGCTATTCTCCTCTGGAGAAGTTCTCCTTTGGATTCACCAGCGGGTGGGAGAGGGTGATGGTGAATGAAAGGCTAAAAAGCATTTTACCTTCAAGCAGGAAATATAAAATGGGTATAAAATTAAGCCTGGATTTACTGGATTATCCTGCCAACCCCCAGAAGGGTTTGTTCTATCAGAGCAGCATAATTTATGGAAGGAAAATAAACCTCCTTTCCCCTGAGACAGAGACAGGAAGAGCAATAACTTACGAGACCAGATTTCAGTTGGATTTAGACAATTTTATACCGATACATAATAATCAAGTACTGGCTCTATCTGCTCATTGGTGGAGTATCTTGAGCTCAGAGAAGAAAATCTATGTTACGGACCTGTTCTATCTGGGTGGGCTTAATTCACTAAGAGGTTACCGGGAGGAGGAGTTTTCCGGAGATAGGATCTTATGGACAAATATAGAATACAGATTTCTTTTAAGTTCGGGATCGAGAGCATTTATTTTCTGGGATTTCGGGTATTATGGTAAAGAGGCAGAAAATCCATTAACCCAAACAGTTCGAAAGGTAACAGGCAGAAAATCAGGATTAGGCTTAGGATTGAAAGTAGATACGAGATTAGGGAGGTATGAAGTAGATTATGCACTGGGAGAGGAGGATAACTTCTCCAGTGGAAAGATTCATTTCGGGATATCTAACCGTTTTTAAAACAGATTTGGCTCGAGGGCTCAAGTGTCGAAAATCATAAACTATCTTAAATTAACCCGCTTTCAGAACAACTTTATAACTTTTGTTTCGGTGATTCTGGGGGGTTTGTCAGGTGAGGTTATATCCTGGCCGAGACTCTTGATTGCGGCATTCTCCGCTTCTTTTATCTCTGCGGGAGGGTACGCCCTGAATGATTATTTCGATATCGAGATTGACAGAATCAACCGCCCGAAAAGGATTTTACCCCAGGGTGATATCCTCCCAAGGCAAGCGTTTTATTTTGCATTATCTCTTTCTATCATCGGTATTATCCTGAGTTTCTTCCTTACTCCGGTATCAGTTGCCATAGCGATATTTGCCACAATATTCCTGTATATTTACAGCACTAAGTTCAAACGTGAACTTCTTATAGGTAATATCACGATTAGCCTGATCTGTGCTCTGGCTTTTATATATGGTGGAATTTTATCGTACAATCCGGAGATATCGCTTATCCCGGCTATGCTGGCTTTTCTTTTTCATATGGGCAGGGAACTGCTCAAAGATATGGAGGACGTGATAGGGGATAAGGTTCTTAAATTAGAAACTTTTGCTATTGCCTTTGGAATTAGGACTTCTCAATTTTTAATCTCCGTTATATTTATTACATTAATCATCCTGTCTGTTTTCCCTTACAAGCTAAAGATTTTCTCCATATACTATTTTGTTCTGGTGTTGATTATGGATTTTATTCTATTCTATGCTGTTCTTTCTCTGTGGAACGATCCAACAAAACCCAATTTGAGTGCCTTAAGCCGGATTTTAAAATTCGATATGCTCCTGGGGATTTTAGCTATTTTTGCAGGTAAATTTGGATAACAGCTAAAAGAGAATTTCCAATTTTATAGGCAAGGAAGTAAATATTTCACTGTTTTCCACGCAGGTTTCTATCACCTTTTATGAAATTCCGCAAGTAATGTAACTAACAGAGAGAATTAATCTTAGAAATTTTATATGTGATTAAAAGAGCAATATTTGCGTATTGCTTGAAGTTGTAATTTAAATTGTATTTGTATCATTATTATTATCAATGGATTAACGCTTATTGCTTAATTGGAATATTAATTTTTTATGGCACACTTTTTTATATTATATTATACAAAATGTAAATTATTTGTTTAAAAAGCTAATTTCAAAATTATGAAAAGATTTTTTTTGTTTTCGATGTTTTTTCTCCTAACCTTCAATCGGGTAAATGGAAAAGACATAAGGAAAACAAACTCAGACCCGGAAATTAATAAAAAACTAAGCTCTCAATCAAATGCCTGTCTTCAGCAATTAGTTCACCGTGAATCTAATCTCTGGTTGACCATTTCCAATTGGGGGCTTACAGGGAGTCAGGGAGGCTTTATATACGAAACGGGAACTAACTTGCCTGCACCTTCTGCCCATTTCCCAGGGGGTTCTGACCTGGATTATCTTTATATGGGTGCTATCTGGGTGGGGGGAGTAGTAGAAGGAGAAACTCTGGTTTCAGTTGGAGCAGATGGGTGGTTTTCAGTTTATGATATGGTTCCGGATGCCTGTCCTGAGGGGGAAATTAAGAGATATAAGCAGTTAGCAGATCAGGAATACATAGCGGTATATACCGATACTGTCGATTATGGTTTAGCTCCAGAGCCATATGAGAATAGACCACCTAAACCTTTAAAGATTGAGATTAGACAGCATAGTTATTCCTGGATTACCCCCCCTTATGATGATTTTGTTATACTGGATTACCAAATTAAAAATTTTGGAGATAAGTATATTTCTGATGCTTACATAGGATTTTATATGGATACTGATATCTATCATCGATTCAATTATACTGGCTACTTTGATGATGTAACGGGCTTTTTGAGAAAACCTGTTTTCTGGGGAAAAGAACAAAAAATGCTTGAGGTAGCTTGGTCAGCAGATAATAACGGCGATCTGGATAATGGAAAAATCACTTACAAAAGTCCGGCAGGTGTATTCGGGTTTACTCTCCTGGATTCATCTCTTTCCCGGTATAAAGTTTCTTATAACTGGTGGGTAACGGATGGTTCCAATCCGGATCTGGATTTTGGACCCTGGCAGGTATCAAGTATGGATAAGTGGAGAATGATGTATGATACCTATGGATTCTTCGATAAAAACCTCGGAACTCCTAATGGTGACCGGGCCAAGTATTTTTTAATGTCTAATGGAGAAATCGATTATAACCAGTTTGAGACCTGTATAGAGCATAGTGATTCGGGCTGGTTACCTCCTCCTTCACACTGCTCTGATGTGGCAGAAGGGTATGATATCAGATTTCTCTATTCATTTGGGCCTTTCGATATTCCCGCAGGTGACAGTATTAATTTTGCCGTGGGGATAGTAATGGGTGACAGTCTTCACAGGGTTGATAATCCGATAAATCCACAAAACCCACAGATTTATTATTCAAAACTTAACTTTGACGATTTAATAAAAAATGAGATAAATGCACAAATGACTTACGAGTCAGGCTATAGACTTCCACCGCCTGGTCCTCCAAAACAGGTTACAGCCTATGATTTTTCCGATTCAACCATACTTTTATCCTGGCCCCCAAGCACGCATCTGGATTTGAAAGGATATAATATCTACAGGAGTTCTGTTTCAGGTGAATTTCCACTTTTACCCATCAATCCCGAGCCTGTTCAAGACACTTTTTTCCTGAATGAGGGATTAATTGAAGGCAGTACTTATTATTATTCTGTCTCCTGTGTACAGGGGAATGGTGAAACAGGAAAAAGATCAGATGAGCTTGAGTTTTTAGCAGGTAAGCCCAAAAAACCATCAGGTTTGATGGTTATCTCGGAAAAAGACAAAAACTGTTTATACTGGAGACCCAATCTGGAAGAAGATGTTGTGGGGTATAAAATTTATAGAAAAGCGGAGGGGGGTGAATTTGAGTTACTAAAGAACATAGGTTTAACGGGCACGGATACATCTTACTGCGATCAGAATTTTGAAAATGGGGTTGTTTACTATTATGCGGTTGATGCGGTGGACAGAAAAGGGCTGGAAGGCTATCTTTCAGACAGCGTTTTTACTCTGATAATGTCTCTTAGCCCGGGGATATTGCTGGTGGATATGAGCAATCCAGATGGCAGAATACTTGTTCAGGATGATAGTATTAATGCTTTTTATGATCGAGCTCTGCAAGGTTATCCTTTTGTTTACTCCAAACATGATCTTTCAAATATTCAATATGTTTCTTTGAAAGAATTAGATCCCTATTCGGTCTGTTTGATACATTCCGAAGGCAGATTTGGACCGATTAGATTTTCAGGGAGCGGATTTGACAGCACACTGGCTAATTTAAGTCGATATCTGAAAGCAGGTGGTAAACTGATTCTGGCAGGCAGAAATTTAATTAATTTGTGGTATCCGTATTTGTTTAAAGAAGGCGATTTCGTTTACGATTACCTGCATTTAAAAAGTATTGTGGAACCTTTCTGGAGATGCGGATTGGAGGAATTTATAGGGATCTATTCAACAGTCTTACCTGAGTTCACAGATCTGGAAGTAGACACTGCCAGGGTTAATTTAAGTTTTCCCAGGGAGGGGTGTGATTTGCAGGGCAGGCTTCCCCTGATTGGGTATTTTGTTCCACTCTATCCTGAAGAGGCGATTTACACCTTTAACTCTGTTTATGATACCTCAGAATTCGAGGGCAAGGCAATTGGGATGAGACATATAGGTGAAGATTATCAGATTTATTATTTACACTTTCCCTTATATTACATCAAGGAAGAACAGTCGATTCCGTTATTGCATAGGATACTATCAGAATTCGGATTATCGACCACAGCAATCGAAGATGACCTGATTAGTTTACCCTCGAATTATACTCTGGCTCAGAACTACCCCAATCCGTTTAATCCCACCACTACAATACAGTTTAGGGTTGGGAGTTTGGAGTTTGGAGAACCCATCCCCACCGCCCTTACGATATATAACATCTTAGGTCAGAAGGTAAGGGCATTGTTAGAGAAAGAGCTTTTACCCGGGAAATATGAGTCTGTGTGGGACGGCAGAGATGATAAGGGGAAAGAGGTTTCTTCCGGGATTTATTTTTATCAGCTGAAAACCGGTGATTTTATCTCTACAAAAAAGATGGTTTTATTAAAATAAATATTTTAGTTGAGTTTTAATGTATAATAACGTATATTAAAAATAGAAGACAGGTAATTTTGAATTGATTTAATAAAGGCCAGAATTCATTACTTTTAAGGAGGATATAATGCTTGGAGGTATTGGAGCTCAGGAGCTTCTGTTAATCCTATTAGTGCTTTTGTTGCTATTTGGAGCCAAGAAGATACCGGAGATCGCAAAAGGACTGGGTAAAAGCGTCAAGGAATTTAAAAAGGGGATGCATGAAATCGAGGATGAGATAAAAAAAGAGGATCAGGACTCCGAGGATAAGAAAAAGATAGCTGGTTGAAAAATATCAAATATTTCTACGGGATAAAACTCAAGGTGCAAAGAACCTGGTTTTTTAACATACCAGGTTTTTTTATTAATCAGCTGCATTAAGATTAAATGAAATTTAAGCTTACTCCCGCCAATTATGAACACTTAATAAATAAATTGACAAGACTGTATTTATGTAATATAATCCAGCGAAGTTAAGAGCGTCTCTTTATGCTGAAAGCAAAGGTAAATTCAAAGTACATAAAAACATTATTCAGTTTGCTGGAGAAAGAATATGGAAGAAAAATACTTAAACCCTCATTTGACCCTTTATCAGAGCTGATCTCTACTATTCTTTCCCAGAACACGTCGGATTACAACAGTCACCGGGCTTTCAGAAATTTAAAGCATAGTTTTAAAAGCTGGGAGATACTCAGAAGCGCTCCTCCGGGGAAAATAGTACGGGGTATTAAAATAGGAGGCCTGGAAAAGGTAAAAGCAGGGAGGATAAAGAATATTCTGAATCAGATTTATAAAGAGAGAGGAAAGCTGACTCTGTCCTTTCTTGAAAAATGGGATACCGAAAGGGTAAAAAGATATTTAAGCAGGTTCAAGGGAGTTGGGGATAAAACTATTGCCTGCGTGCTCCTTTTTTCCCTGGGTCGTCCGGTTTTTCCGGTTGATACCCATATTTTAAGAGTAAGCAGAAGAATCGGGCTGATTCCCGTAAAAACGGATTCAAAGAAAGCACACCTGATTCTGCAGAAAGTAATTCCCGAAAACCTGATTTATGCTTTTCATCTTAATCTGATAGAGCACGGGAGAAAAATCTGTAAAGCCAGAGCACCATTGTGCAGTGAATGCGTTTTTAAAAAAAACTGTAAATTTAAAGATAAATTTAAATATATCTGAAAGGAGACGAGATGCCAAAAGTCAATCTATTAAAAGAGGGAAAGAAAATAAAGGTTCCTTTTAAACCGCTGCCCGTTTGCAAGGTGGGAAGCAGTAATATTCTGGTGGGAATAATCAAGGGTGAATACAAGAAACATAAACATCCCTATGATGAATTTTTCTACATCCTGGATGGCAAGATCGTGTTAGAACTGGAAAAAGAAAAAGTGAGTTTAAGTAAAGGGGAGGGTATTTTAGTAAAAAAGGGAGAGGAGCACAGGACCAGCTCAAGGCATAAATCTCTGGTAATGCTGTTTGAAAGATGCGGCATGGAAAGTCAGTTTACCGAATAGGAGTTTATGCACATCGATTTCAGGAAAATACCTGGGACAACCAAGCTTTTCTCTGATTTCTTATATGATTTTCAAAAAGTGGAGAAATTCTATGCCGGGGATTTTCGTAAGGATAAGAACTATCTAAGGCTTTTCAAAGCTATAAAGAGCAGGAATTACCAGAGGGGAAGATTATCTTCCATACTGTTAAGACAGAATAAGCGCTTTGGATCAACCAGAGAGGTTCTTGAAAATATCGAGCTTTTGCCCAAAGAAGACTCGGTGGTGATTTTCACCGGTCAGCAGGCTGGACTTTTCGGAGGCCCTCTTTATACGATTTACAAGGCAATTACCACTCTTAAATTAGCTAAAATTCTGTCGTACAGGTTCTCAAGACAGTTTGTCCCTATTTTCTGGCTTGACACCGAAGACCATGATTTCGAAGAGATCAGGTCAGCTCATTTTGTGGATAAAGAGAATAAAATAAAAGAGATAAAATACTCTCCCCGAAAGATTCCCGATAACGAGCCAATCTATTCGGTTGAATTTGATGACAGTTTAAGATTATGTATAGATGAGCTTAACTCCTCTTTTCACCCTACCGAGTTCAAGAATAAAATCGTTCATAAGCTTGAGCAATATTATTTCAAAGGGGAAACGATTTCTAATTCGTTTGCCGGATGGTTAGCAGATCTATTGGGTAAATACGGTCTGGTGATGGTTGATCCGTCGGATAAGGAACTTAAGGAACTGGCTAAGGAATTTTTCGCAAAAGAAATTGAAAATCCAGGCGTTTCAATGAAACTGGTTATGGAAGCTGGTGAACAACTGGAATCCCTGGGGTATCACCGGCAGGTGATTAAGGCCAAGGATACTATAAATCTGTTTCTGGAAGCAGAAGGAAGAAGAATTCCATTGAGATGGAATGGTGGCTTGATAGAAGCAGAAGGTATAAAAAAAGAGGTAACTCCGGTTGAATTCAAAAAGATAATTGAAAATAAACCCGAAAAGTTAAGTCCGAATGTTTTACTCTTACCGCTTTTGAGAAGTCATCTTTTTCCCAATGCGGTTTATATCGGCGGTCCCGGAGAAATCAGCTATTATGCCCAGTTGAAATCCGTGTTCTTATTTTTCGATATACCGATGCCCCTGGTCTATCCGCGATCCAGCTTAAGTTTAGTAGAGAATAAAATTAAACAGGTTCTTCAAAAATATTCACTTGATTTTACAGCTTTATTTCAGGAGCCAGAAATTCTGATAAATTCCGTATTAAAAGAGAAATTCCCAGACCCTATGGAGAAGATATTAGAGAATAAAAGGGAAAAGGTAAGAGAGGTATTAGATGATTTAAAGAAAGAGCTTCTCTCGTCAGAGCTAACTTTAAACACTGATCTGGAGAACACCAGAAAGAAGATCGATTATGAATTAAAAAAGTTAGGAGAAAAACTTTTTCAGACTCACAGGCAAAAGAATCAGATTCTGAAAGAGCAGATTTACAAAGTTAAGAATAACCTGTTCCCGCAAAATAAACTGCAGGAGAGGGTTTTGAATATTTTGCCATTTTTAATAAAATATGGATTTGAGTTTATAGATTTACTGTATGACAAAGTGGATGTGGAAAAAATCGACCATCAACTAATTGAGGTGAAGTAGAATATATGCACATAGGAATCACCTGTTATCCAGTGGCAGGAGGAAGCGGTGTAGTCGCCACAGAACTGGGTATAGAACTGGCTAAAAGGGGTCATCAGATTCATTTTATCACCTATTCACCTCCTTTCAGATTACAGAGATTTATAGAAAATATTTATTATCACGAGGTGGAGGTTTCCAATTATCCTCTTTTCAGATTCCCTCCCTATACAATGAGTCTGGCTTGCAGAATGGCTGAAATCTCCAAACAATGGCATGTAGACTTACTGCACGTACATTATGCCATCCCCCATGCTACTGCTGCTTTTTTAGCCAGAAGCATTCTAAAAAAGGAGAGTCCCAAGGTGGTTACCACCCTGCACGGAACAGATATAACTCTGGTGGGTATGGATAAATCTTTTTACGGAATTACACAATTCAGCATAGAGGAAAGCGATGGGATTACCGCTGTTTCTGAATTTTTGAAAAAAATCACCCTGTCTGAATTTAACCTGAATAAAGATATTGAGATGATTCCGAATTTTGTTGATACAGAGAGATTCAAACCTTCCATGGATAAAAGACAAAGGAAACAGTTTGCCAGGGATGAGGAAAAGATACTTATGCACATCTCCAATTTTCGCCCGGTGAAAAGAACGGAGGATGTGATAAAGATATTTAAACTGATTAATGAGGAAATTCCCTCAAAACTGATTTTAATTGGAGATGGCCCTGATTTGAGTAAAGTCCTGTTGTTGTCAAAAGAGCTTGAAATTGAAGACAGGGTTATTTCTCTGGGTGGACAGGATTATGTGGAAAATCTATTGCCCTTAGCAGACCTTTTTCTTCTGCCCAGCGAACAGGAAAGCTTTGGTCTGGTAGCCCTGGAGGCAATGAGCTGTGGTTTGCCAGTAATCGCCACTAATGTAGGTGGATTGCCAGAGGTGGTAAGTGACGGGATTGATGGATATTTACTTCCCTTAGGAGATGTGCGGTCTATGGCTGAAAAGGGTATTGAACTTCTTTCCAGTGAAAACCGATTAAGAAATTTCAAAGAAAACTGCAGAAAAAAGGCAGTGGAGAGATTTGATTCCAGATTGATTGTTCCGCTTTACGAGGAATATTATGAAAAGGTGATAGGTGGTAGGTAATAGGTAATAGGTAGTAAGGAAAATTTGAAACCTTTATCCGTTCACCTACTATCTTCTCGAAGAAAGGAGGAAGGTGTGAAGCTGGATGTACTGGCGATTTTTGCTCACCGTGATGATGCGGAGATTACCTGTGGAGGAACCCTGATTAAATTAGCTGACTCAGGATATAAAGTGGGAATTGTAGATTTAACTCAAGGGGAGATGGGAACCAGAGGCTCTGCCAGGCAAAGAGGGATCGAAGCTAAATGTGCGGCAAAATTGATGGGAATACAGGTCAGAGAAAATTTGAAAATTCCAGATTCCAAAGTCGAAACAACCTGGGAAAACAAGCTGAAGTTAGTGAAGATTTTAAGAAAATATAAACCTCACTTAGTTATCCTTCCCTACTGGGAACAAAGACATCCAGACCACGCTAACTGCTCCAGATTAGGATATGATGCCTGTTATCTTTCGGGCTTAGCGAAACTAAAAGTCCCGGGTGAGCCTCATCGTCCTTATAAGATTATCTACTCAACTTCTTTCAGGGAGAGGATGGAACATTCTTTTATCGTGGATGTTACGAAACAGTTCGAAAAAAAAATTGAAGCGGTTAAGTGCTACCATTCCCAGTTCAGGGATATGAGACAGCGTAAAGATGTTTTTGTTCCAGGGCTGGATGTTTTCGATTTTATGAGGATTAAAGCAGTTAACTACGGGGTAATGATCGGGGTAAAATACGGAGAGGCTTTTATTACCAAGGAGCTTATGGCAGTCGAAGACCCGATGATGCTTAAACCGAGGTCGATATAATAAAAACAGCTCAAAAGCTCAAAGGTTCAAAAGTTCAAAGGATATAGGGCAAGGTTTTAGCCTTACGGATTGTAGGGATATAATTTTCTTGCAAATTAATTTTTACAATTTTATATTGATCCCAGGATGGAAGAGGATGGGATCTGGTGGTCCTCGCGGACTTCAAATCCGTTGTTCCCGACCAAAAATTGGGATGGTGGGTTCGATTCCCACCCCTTCCGCCAAATTTAGAAAGAACTTTTTCTTGACCGTCGAGTCCCCTGACTCGACGGGAAACTTGCCAGGTCAGTCCTGCCTTTGACGGGATGGTAAGCACAGAAGTTCGGGCACCTTGCCCGACATCTGTAGATTTTCCCTCCCTTGATGGGAGGGATAAAGGGAGGGTGACCCCTCTCTCCCGCCTATGGCGGGATTTTCAACCTAACCCTCTCCCACAAGGGAAGAGGGGATGTAAGATATAAAGAGCTATGGAGACAAAACAAAAAATTAGGCTGACTACACTTGCCTCAAGCTTTGGGTGAGCAGCAAAGTGTAGTCCCCAGGACCTGACGCAGGTTCTGCGTCACTTGCCTAAAGTAAAAAATAAGTGTGTGCTGGTAGGGTATAACAGCGTGGATGATGCTGGAGTTTATAAACTGAGTAAGGATTTAGCTCTGGTGCAGACTGTGGATTTCTTTCCTCCGGTGGTGGATGACCCTTATGATTTCGGCTCTATAGCAGCTGCTAATGCCTTAAGTGATATCTATGCTATGGGTGGAAAGCCTATATCAGCTTTGAATATTGTGGGTTATCCCAAAAAGCTTTTACCTCTGTCTTATTTAGAGGAAATTCTGAAAGGTGGTGTGGATAAGTGCAAGGAAGCTGGAGTACCTATAATAGGTGGACATACTCTTAAAACTCAGGAGCCAATTTATGGGCTTGCAGCAAACGGGATAATACATCCAAAAAAGATTGTTACTAATGCGGGAGCAAAACCCGGGGATTTTTTGATTCTTACCAAACCTTTAGGAATTGGAATAATCACCACTGCTATAAAGCAGAATAAAGCTCCTCGAAGGATGGTAAAAGAAGCAGTGAAAATAATGAGCGAGCTGAATAAAATCTCATCAGAGGTGATGCTTGAATTTGAGGTAAAAGCCTGCACCGATATTACCGGTTACGGGTTCTTAGGGCATCTGTGTGAAATGACCAAGGCCTCCGGTGTAGGGGCTAAAGTCTATTTATCAAAAATCCCTGTTCTGGATTATGCCTGGAAGTTAGTAGAGCAAAATATCGTTCCAGGAGGGACTATTTACAACCGTGATTTTATAGAGGGTAAAGTTGATTGGGGAAAAGATATCTGTGAGGAGGCTAAGCTTGTACTCTGCGATGCCCAGACCTCCGGAGGATTGCTCATCAGCATATCGAAAAATAAAGCAGAAAAACTCTTGGTTTCCCTGCTGAGAAGAGGAATTGTAAATTCTGCTATTGTGGGGGAAGTTATCAGAGACAAAAAATGCAGAATAAAAGTAGCATGGTAAAAAGTAAAATTCTCAGACAGATTCCCAGTATTGAGGAGATTCTGCAAACCAAGAAATTACAGAGGTTTATTTCAATACTCTCCCGCCCATTAGTAACCCAGGTCAGTAGAAAAATAGCAGATGAAATAAGAAAGGAAATCAAAAAAAAAGGGATTAGTTTTTCCAGGGATGAAATCGTTTTGAGAATTACTGAGGAGTTAGAGACTTTATCTTCTATTTCCTTGAAGCCGGTGATAAACGGAACAGGGGTTGTAATCCATACTAACCTGGGTCGTGCACCTATAGGAGAAGATGTTTTAAAGCGTATTTTAGAGGTAAGTAAAAGCTATTCATCTTTGGAGTATGATCTGAAAAGGGGAAGAAGAGGGGAGAGGACGGTGTTGTTAGAGAGACTGCTGAGCGAGCTTTTGGGTGCAGAAGGGGCTCTGGTGGTGAATAACAATGCGGGCGCTGTTCTCTTGATTCTTTCAGGTCTGGCTAAAGGTAAAGAAGTTGTAATCTCAAGGGGTGAGCTGGTTCAAATTGGCGGAGGGTTCAAGATTCCGGAGATTCTGGCAGAAAGCGGTGCGATTATGAAAGAGGTTGGCACCACTAACAGGACTTCGCTTTCCGATTATCGGAGAGCTATCAATAAAAATACCAGGATGCTGTTAAAGGTTCACAAGAGCAATTTCTGGATGTCTGGATTTGTGGAGGAGGTTTCAAGGGAGGGGTTAGTAGATCTGGGCAGGAAAAACCATTTGATAGTGGTGGAGGATTTAGGAAGCGGAGCTGTGCTTTTCACTGAGGATTACGGATTAGGGCATGAACCAAGAATTTCTGATGCGGTATCTTCAGGTGTTGATCTGGTTTGTTTTTCCGGGGATAAACTTTTAGGTGGGCCACAGGCGGGAGTTATTGTAGGAAAGAGAAAATATGTTGAATTTCTTAGAAGGCATCCGCTTTACCGGGCTTTACGTTTGGATAAGATGGTTATTGCCGGCTTAGAGCAGGTAGTTTTATGTTATCTTAAAAAAGAAGAGGAGAGCATCCCTGTCTGGAAAATGATTTCCACAAGTTTAGATGAATTGAGAAAGAGAGGGGAGAAAATCTCCGGGAAATTAAAAGAATCTGGAATTTCTGTCTCTTTAAGGGAGAGCAAAAGCACGGTAGGTGGCGGTTCTTTGCCCGGGGAGACTTTTCCAACTGTTGTATTGACTATCGATTCTCAAATTCCTGCAGCGATGTTAGCTGAGAAATTTCGAAACCTGGATTATCCTGTTATCGGACGAATAGAGAAAAACAGGTTAGTTCTGGATCTGAGGACGATTTTCCCGGAACAGGACGAGATGGTCATCAAGGGAATAAAGAATATTTTGGGATAAAACAAAAGCAGGGATTAAAAATTTGGACCCCATTATCTTCTAAAGAATGCATCATCACGGATGATGCACTCCAAATTTCATATGTTCGTAATCGGAACTGCTGGACACGTAGATCATGGAAAATCTCTTCTGGTTAAGGCTCTTACCGGGATCGATCCTGACAGGTTGCCAGAGGAGAAGAAAAGGGGTATGACCATAGACCTGGGTTTTGCCTGGCTCGCACTCCCGGAGGGGACTGAAATAGGGATTGTGGACGTTCCCGGGCACGAGAGATTTGTGAAGAATATGATAGCAGGGGTAGGAGGGATTGATGCTGCGCTTTTGGTAATCGCAGCTGACGATGGCTGGATGCCGCAGACTCAGGAGCATTTAGAAATCCTGGAGCTTCTGGGAGTAGGGGAGGGTATTGTGGTCATCAATAAAATCGATCTGGTAAAGGAAGAGTGGCTTGGTTTAGTGGAGCAGGATATAAAACAGAAATTAAAAGGTACTTTTCTGGAAAAAGCAGCTGTAGTTAAAACATCCGCCACTCAGGGAATCGGCATTGAGGAGTTGAAGGACCAGATTAAGGACCTGAACAAAAAACTTAAGGTCAGAGAGGATATAGGCAAGCCCAGACTTTACATAGACAGGGTTTTTACCATGTCAGGGATGGGAACGATTGTCACCGGTACTCTCATAGATGGCACTTTCAGGGTAGGAGAGGAGGTAGAAATAGTTTCCGCGGGAGTAAAAACCAGGATAAAAAATATCCAGAGGTATAAAAAGCAGGTAGATTTTACAGGTCCAGGAACAAGAGTAGCTTTGAATTTGATGGGAGTCGAAAAGGAAAAAATACAAAGAGGTGACGTTATAGTAAATCCAGGAGGGAACATCCTTACATCTTTTCTGGATGTGAAAGTGCAGATGATACCCGGTTCTCCCTTTGCTATAAAAAATGGCTCTGAATACCTTTTTATGCTGGGGACTTCAGAGATTCTGGGAAGAATAATACTCCTGCAAAAAGATCAGTTTGAATCTGGTGAGAGTGGATTTGCACGGATTAAATTAAGAGAACCTGTACTGGGCAGAATAGGAGATCACTTCATTCTCCGAATGCCCTCACCACCGAGAACACTCGGTGGAGGTTTGATTTTAGACGTTTTCCCCTCGAAGCTCAAGAGGAAGGATAAAGAGCTTCTTTCTTTTCTGACTCGAAGGGAGAACTTGGATTTACTTGAAATCATTCGAACCGAACTTAAAAAAGTAGATTTTTTACCAATAGAGAGTATGCTTAAAGCTTCAGTTTTCAGCTATAAGGAAATTGAATCCGCTATCAATCATTTAGAAAGTAATAAAGATATAATTGTCAGAAAAAAACTGGTAGTAAATAGAGAAAAATGGGAAAAGCTTTTAGCTTTGATCCTGGAAGGAGTAAAGAAAGAGCATAAGGATAAACCGTATGCCAGTGGCTTGCGTATCTCGGATTTGATTTCAAGGATTAAATATAAAGAAAAGCTGATTTCAGAGGGGATTGATTATCTTTTATCAACAGGCAAATTAATCCAGAAAGATATTTTTCTGGCTTTTCCTGAACACAAACCGCAGTTGATGGATAAACAAACGCCTCTGGCTCAGGAAATTCTCGGAAAATTCGAGAAAAACCCTTTATCTCCGCCGACAAAAGGAGAGCTTCTAAAAGAGAACCCCGGCAACCATAAAATAATATTATTTCTTCTGCAGCAGGAGAGGCTCGTGGAATTAAAGGAGGGGATTCTTTACAGAAAAGAGGATTTTGAGGAGATAACCAGAAAAATAAGAATGTTCATTAAAGAAAAAGGACCTTCCACAGTCAGTCAGTTAAGGGAGTATCTTAACATTACACGCAAATATGCAGTTCCGATTTTGGAAAAATTAGATGAGTTAGGAATCACTCAAAGGGAGGGGGATAAGAGGGTTTTAGGTAATAGGTGATAGGTGATAGGTAATAGGTAATAGGAGATTATGTAGAATAATTATTTTGTTGTCATTGCGAGGAGTCTCGCCATCGGCGGGACTCCAAAGCAATCCTTTCAAAATATGCAGATTGCTTCGTCATTTCATTCCTCGCAATGACAGCATCTGAACATACTTAATACACCTTTTATTTCGGAGGGTAATTATTTTTTAAGAGCTTCCCGGCAAATTCGAATGCAGATTCCGCAAACTTCATTCTGCAAACCCACATTTTTCAAGCGTAAGAGGCAATTCTGCCTGTAATTTTTTTCATTTTTAAGAAAAGGACAGATGTCAAGGCAAGCCTGACAATCTCCACATCCCTGAAATTCTTTTCCAGTAGATTCAATCTCGTAAGGGATGAAAATGGTAGAGAGCCTTAAAGCCGAACCATTTTCCGGTGTGATAATCAAACCCGATTTTCCTCTCCAGCCCAATCCGGCTGCTTCTGCGAAAACTCGATGAGAAACACAAATACCATAATATTCCTCAACCTGCTTTACCTTCCGGGTATAACCTTCTACTGTAGCCTGTTCGGAAATCCCTGCAAATTTTTCAGCAAGATTTGAAGCTATGTTATTGAGAATTCGGTTAAGTTCTCCGCATGCCTGTGAATAGATATTCCAGCTGTTCTCATTTGTTCCCTTTGTAACCCATTTGTCTGGGACGGAGTTAATCTCCTCACGGGTGTAAAATACTCCGATAGATATGGCGGTTATTGGTTTTGACCAATCGAAAGTTGAAAGATTTCTTAGTAAATATTTTTTTTGAATGGGATGAAGCTCTGCTTCTTTCAAAGGGGAAAACCCGATGACTCCTTTCCTTTTATAAGACTTGCAGAGTTTCTTGAATTCTCTCTCGATTTTTTCTTTCATAAATTTCAGTTAGATGATCTAAAATAACAGACAACCTGATCCTGAGAAGTCGCTGTCAGGAAAAAGATGAAATTAAATTTACAAAAGAGAACTAACCCGCACCGCCTCCAGAACCACCTGCTCCCCCGCCTCCTCCCCCGGAGGCACCACCTCCTGTGCCGGTAGCTGAGCTCATAGTGGCTGCGGCTGTGCTCATAAGCGAAGATAAGCTCTCAGCAAAACCTGCAGGAGATAAATCCGAATAATCACCCCCGTAAATATACCAGGGGATCACTCTATTATATTCTTCTTTGGGTATTAACTCCGCCATTTTCTTTATAACCTCTCTGGAGAGACCTAAAACCACTCCGTAAACCAGATAGTTTCCAATATTTTCATATTGAAAACCTCTGTTAGTTTCTCTAAAATGATATTTAGCAAGATACTTTTTTAGGGCAAACCATTTCTTGGCTTCTAATTCATATTCCGGTCTGCGTCTGGGAATGAAAAAAGACAGAACAAAAAGGCCAACTGTAACCAGTGCAGGTATGAGTGCCCATACTCCGATATAAATCGAAGAGATAATAGTTATAAAGAGGAGTATTCCACTGACAAGTAAAGATTTATTTATTGCACTTAAGCTTTCCCTTTCCCAGTAACCTTTGGATTGACCTATCTTTTTAATCTCCTTCTGCCACTGCGCAAACCACTTTATAAATTTATTCCGGCTCTTCCTTAAAGTTTTGAAATCCAGAGCATCTTTTCCTTCAGACAACTCATTAAAAATAATATCCAGAAGGCTTTGCTCAAAACCCTGCAGAGCCATTCTGTTCTCCGCATAAAAATCCCGGTTTAATTCTAAAAAGTATTGACGGCTTTTATGACTCCCGAAAATCGATTTTTTGATCTCCAGCTTTTCCTGTATTTTCAAAAATCCTTTGTGAGCTAAATCCAGCATTGTGCCTACCAGTGCCCCTGCGGTGATCTGCTCGGAGAATAGAAGGTAACTCAGCAAGGCTGGCGGAGTATCTGAGGGTATTTCCGAATATAAAGTTTCAGGAAAAGGAACCTTATGCTTTCTGCCGTACCTGTTATATAGATTAAGACAGATAAAGATACCGATTCCGCTTAGTCCTGTAACCAGCAAGGCGCCATATCTTTTTCGGGTTCTTTCAGTCTCGGTTTTTTTAAGCCACTCTTCCCGTTTTCGGTTAGAATCATCCGCCCAGGTTTTTTCCTCTTCAAGGATATTGGCAACTACCTTTTGAGGCAAAGCTGTTTTAATCCGTGGAAACAAATCAGGGGGGTAGAGCGCTCTTACTTCCCAGTAAGTGTTTGCAGGTAATTTTTGAACATCGGCTTTAATCTCACCCTGATCGGAGATATCTATTTTACCCCACAGGGGACCGTGTACCCAGGCTCTTACTTTTTTACGGTCAATATATTCAGGAGGGAGAAGGGTGACTTTAACCTCCTCAGATGGTTTATCCCATCCTGTGCCGATGAACTTGTAATAGAGGACTGCGGCATCTTCATATAACCTGACCACATTCAGAATCCTGTAGGAAATAATAAAAGTGCGTTCCTCATTCTCTGCATCATAATACCAGTTCACCTGAATCAAGTTCGGGGATTCTATATACTGATAAATCCCTTCTTTTTCCACATTACTTCTAAGATAAGGCTTGTTTTCCTCGCTCAAAGAGAAATCAACTATTCCCCCGGTATTTTCAGTGGGCAAATAATAGGAAGCCCAGCGAAAATGCCCTTCGAACTTATAGGTCCTTTTTTCAATCAGTTTCATACTGCCATCGGAATCGAGATGTGCATCAATGGCCACCGATTTTATGGAGTAATCCTTAGCAGATGCAAAAGAAGTTGAAAAAATAAAAGTTAAAACGACGAAGGGGATTTGAAAGAATTTTAAATAGAAACGCAGGTTAAACAATTTCTTATTTTTTCGAATAGCAGAGGAGTGCATAGCAATGTAACTCTACAAAAAATTTAGAAAATTAACGTAACAAGAGCATCTTCATTGAAGTAGTATAATCACGGGATTTTAACTGATAGAGGTATATACCGGATGAAACATCTTTACCAGAGTCATCCTTACCATCCCAGATAACCTGATAATTACCAGGTTTCAATTCCTGATCAAGCATAGTCCTGATTGTCTGTCCCAGGATATTATAAATTATAAGGGTGGTGTGAACGGGGCTTTGATACATAGACTGTGAACCACGAATCTCGAAAGGCAGGATGGTTGTGGAATTAAAGGGATTCGGGTAGTTTTGAGATAGTTCAAAAGAATATGGTAACAGCTCTTGAAGGTCTTTTACCTCGGTGAGGGTGCTGTCATATGTTGCTGAATAGCTGTAGTTAAAAGAGCCGGAAGTTTTGGTAACTACTGCAGGTATCATTATTATATTATCATAAAAATTCCAGTTATGGAATTCCACGGTGCCATCCTGCAGGGTGTTAAGACTGAACTCTGTAAAAAATTCAGGGCTGGAGACGGAATGTCCAATCACAGAAACTTTCCACTTAGCCAAATCAGCGCCATTGAAGCTAAGGTTTAAACCACCTTTGGTCTCATCGGCAACAAAATTTATGTAATTTGTGCCCAGCACCTCAGGGGGATAAGGCACAGAATTAATGTTTACCGGCATGCTGTGGTGAATCTGAGAAGAATCAAATTTAACAAGTGGATAAAGACTACCTTCCGAATAATAATTTAAGGTATCTGCTCTTCCCTTGGTATAATAGTTCCAGACCGAAAACTCCCTGAAAGCCTGTTCCAGGGAGCTGCCCTTGCTTATCAAAATCGAATCCGTAACATTCAAAACATCATCACCCCGGGTTTGACCGCATCTTGCCCAGATATCTTTTATAATGCCCGTTCCGAACTTCTCGGATAAATAAATAGCCCAGACGCAGGAGGCATAAGCATGATAATACCTGGGTATGTCATCCGAATCGTAGGAGAAAGTTTTGAGAGAGAGCCAGGGATAATTGTAAAAAGCAGGAAGATAAGCCACGTAATCGTTGATATTGTCGTAAATTACATCTTCCATCCAGGTAGAAGTGATTTCCATCCAGTAGGGATGAAATGGAAAGATGGTATCAGAAGGCACGTATTCCTGCTCGAAGATATCGTATCCAAACTGGATGGCATGAAAAAATTCATGGGCTGCGGTTGTCTTAAGGTAATTCAGGGAGTTGATACCATAAAGGCTGTAATCGTTTCTCAAAACAAAAAAGCTGCAATATGATTTATCATCCTGCGAATAATCAGATTGTGTATAACCCAAATAGTAATAATCAAGATTCATCAGATAAACATCGTATCTGCCATCCCCGCCATTGTCATAACCATATAAGGTGTACCAGCTGTCGCTGGGAGGCTGATTGAAGCCCAGGGTATCAACCTCCTTTACCCATACATAATCCAGAATAGTCCCGACTAAATTCACATAATCAGGCACCCCGTCTGCAGGTGATTCATCCACATGAGATTGATATACAGAGTCAACAGAAGAGGTAACAAAGTGTATCTTGAAATTGCCACTTGGTGTATTATAGGTGCTTTCAGGAACGGTGTAACTTGAATCGGGGCGTGCAAATGATTCCTGGAATTTCTTCCTGGAATCAAGATCAAGCTGGCTGGCATAAATTGGTATCCAGATAAAATGGGGAGTGGCGCAAACAGGATGAAAATCTGGAGGCAGGTTTTCCGGAACCGAAACTGCAGGGGTTAAAATTTCACTTACTTTCCGGTTTAACTCATCCACATCTGGATATGTGGCGCTTACTTTTGATGAGATAAAAAACGATACTAAAAACAAAATTAAGATGGAAAGAAACAGTCTCTTCATTACAGGCAAATCGGGAATATATTGTTTTTTAAATAAATTCAAGCAGGGGCAGGATTAACCTGCCCCTGCGGGTCTACAGGTTTGCTTACCTGCTTATTCATTCTTTTCGGTTTCTGCTTGCAATTTCTTGATAAATGGAGTAAAAAGGTCAATCGGCACCGGAAAGATGGTAGTTGAGTTTTTTTCTGTTGCTACCTCTGTCAAAGTCTGTAAAAATCTCAACTGTAAGCCAACCGGGGTCTTACCGATGATGTTGGCTGCCTGGGCTATTTTCTCTGCGGCTTGAAATTCACCTTCAGCATGAATAACCTTAGCTCTCCTAGACCTTTCTGCCTCTGCCTGTCGTGAAATTGCTCTCTGCATCTCCTGAGGCAGGTCAACGTTCTTCACTTCTACCACCGAAACTTTAATCCCCCAGGGCTCGGTCTGGTCATCGATTATCTTCTGCAGTTGCTGATTTATCTTCTCCCGGTTAGATAACAGGTCATCTAACTCCACCTGTCCTAAAACACTTCTTAAAGTAGTCTGGGAGATCATAGAGGTTGCATAAAGGAAATCCTCAACTTCTACAATGGCTTTGCTGGCATCCATCACCCGAAAGTAGATTACCGCATTAACCTTAACGGTTACGTTATCACGGGTGATAACATCCTGGGACGGCACATCCATAGTCACCACCCTCAAGCTGACCTTAACCATGCGGTCAACTATGGGTATCAGCAAGATCAAGCCCGGACCTTTGGCACCCATCAATCTGCCCAATCTGAAAATTATACCTCTCTCGTACTCCCTTAAGATTCTTATCGCATTAGCCAGGATGAAAAGCGCAAGGATGATGATAGTTAAAAGGGTTGCACCAGCCATAAATCCTCCTTCTTAAACTTTGGTTACTTTCAAGGTTAATTTACTTATCCCTACTACCTTTACCTTCTCTCCTTTCTCAATGCCGTCGGTCTGGGGATCACATTCTGCTCTCCAGATCTCGCCGTGAATGTTAACATAGCCTTCCGGTTTGATTTCTGTTCTTGCCACGCCGATTTCACCAAGCATACCTTTATCACCGGTGGTTACTTTTTTTCTCTGAGCTTTGATTCCCATTCCCACCACGAAGAAGAAGAAAAGTGCAGTTGCGATAACCACAGTAAGAATGACTGTCAGCGAAACACGCATATAAGGTGCAGGTGAATTTATAAGCATTAACGATCCTAATACCATAGATATTATTCCTCCTATAGTTAAAGCACCATGGCTTACCACTTTTATCTCTGCAACGAACAGGATTATTGCCAGAAATATCAAAAGCACGCCGGCATAATTGATAGGCAGACTTTGAAAAGCAAAAAATGCCAGGATTATGCATATACCGCCTACAATTCCAGGCAGAATCGAGCCAGGGTTGGAAAGCTCAAAGAACAGCCCCCACATTCCCAGGGTGAAAAGGATATAGGCAATAGTGGGACTGGAGATAACCTCTAATATTCTATCTCTCCAGCCGATTTCAATTTTTCTTACCTCTGAAGCTTTAGTTTTCAAGATCCTCTCACCGGAGGGAAGCTCCACCTTTCTTCCGTCCACTAAATCCAATAATTCCCTTAAATTATTAGCCACGTAATCTATTACCTTGCTTTCCAGAGCTTCGGTTTCAGTTATAGAGACACTCTGTCTTATCGAGCTTTCTGCCCATTCCGCATTTCTACCTCTTTTGTTAGATATACTTTTAATATAAGCCACTGCATCATTGGTAACTTTTTCTTCCATAACAGAATCTATCTGTCCGCCAATACTTACCGGATGAGCAGCGCCGATATTGGTACCCGGTACCATGGCAGCGATATGAGCACTCAGAGTAATAAAAACGCCAGCTGAGGCAGCCCTGGAGCCAGAAGGGGATACGTAAACAATTATGGGTACTTCAGAATTCAAAATCTGCCTGGTTATCAATCGGGTAGATTCATCTAATCCACCGGGGGTATTCAGCTCAATGACCAGAGCTTCCGAGTTGTCATCCGTTGCCGATTTTATCGCCTTTTCAATGATTCTGGCAGTAATCGGACCTATTGGTCCATCAATGGTCAGTAAATCCACTCTGCTGACTGATGAAAAAAGCAAGCTTACGAATGACAAAAAGATAATTATAAAATAAATAAAAACTCTTTTTTTCATATACTGACACCTCAGTTACTTGTTAACTTGGATTAAAATACTCAAATTCTTTAGAAATGCAAGAAAAAATTTCAATTTAAATTAAATTGACTTTCAGAGTTTTATATATTATATAAAATTTTAATTTGAACTTAAAAATCACCAGGAAAGTTTAAGTTTTTTTATTTTAGATGATAAATAAATATTTAGGAGATTGAAGTTACCGTATATTCAAAAGTATCTGTTGTTATGATAAGGATAGAGTATATATAGTTTTAACGATCTATCAATTTTGAAAACGCTTAAGAACCAGCTTATAAGGAGAATAAAGTGTTCAGGAATTTAAAAGAGGTTTTAGAATTTGCTAAAAAGAAAAATATTGAGATGGTGGATTTGAAATATGGTGACCTTTTCGGCAGGTGGCATCACCTGTCTCTGCCGGCAAGTCAACTGGATCAAAAGATGTTCAAAACAGGTATTCCCTATGATGGCTCAAGCACACCAGGATTCAAATCCTTAGAAGCAGGGGATATGGTCTTGTTGCCGGACATATCAACTGCTCAACTTGACCCGTTTTGGGAGGTTCCAACTTTAAGCTTTATATGCAGTTCCGCTGAGGCAGATAACCTGACTTTATTTCCCAGAGAGCCAAGGTATATGCTTCAAAAAACCAAAAAATACCTTTTAAAAACCGGGATAGCGGATAAGAGTATGTGGGCTCCGGAGTTTGAATTCTACATATTCGATAATATCAGCTACAAAAACGACATCAATATGGCATCTTATATCATCGATTCAAATGAGGCTGACTGGAATTCTGGACTGGCGGGAGGTAAAAATCTGGGGCACAAAATACCTCCACATGGTGGGTATGAGGCTATACCTCCTCTGGATGACCTGTTTAACATTCGCTCGGAAATGGTGAGTTTAATAGAGAAAAGTGGTATAAGGATAAGGTATCATCATCATGAGGTAGGCGGTCCAGGACAGTCGGAGATAGAAATTATGCCCATAGATTTTATCCGCATCGGGGATGTGAGCATGTGGATTAAATACCTGGTAAAAATGGTAGCGAAAAAGCACAATCATACAGTCACCTTTATGCCCAAGCCTTTATACAATGAAGCTGGTAACGGGATGCATTTTCACCAGTATCTTCTCAAAAAGGGTAAGCCTTTGTTCTACGATAAAAGTGGATATGCGGGATTGAGTAAGCTGGCACTCTATTATATAGGCGGTCTTCTGACTCATGGTCCGGCTCTTCTGGCTTTCACCAATCCCAGTACCAATTCCTATAAAAGACTGGTTCCGGGATTCGAAGCTCCGGTTAAATTATTTTTCTCCTTAGCCAATCGCAGTGCAACAATCAGAATTCCCAAATATGCTTACAATGATCCAATGGAGAAAAGAGTCGAGTTTCGTCCGGCTGATGCTTCTTGCAATGTGTATTTAGCTGTGGCAGCCCAGCTTTTAGCCGGGTTGGATGGAATAAAAAAGAAAATCGACCCTGTAAAAGCCGGGTTTGGTCCAATAGATAAGAATATTTTTCTTTTACCTGCTAACGAAAAGGCTAAGATAAAAAACTTACCTTCGTCTCTAAAGGAAGCCCTGGATGCTCTGGAGAAGGATTGTGATTTTCTGCTTTCGGGCAATGTTTTCTCTGAAGACCTTTTGGAAACCTGGATCGATTATAAATTAAATCGGGAATATAATGAGGTAAGGAACAGACCACATCCTTATGAGATAAACCTGTATTACGACGTTTAAATTAAAGAGAAAAAAGGAAAGAGGAAATTGAAAACCATTTATGCAGTTACCAGGTTTTCTGACCTGAATAAAGCTGAAGAGATAACCTGCCAAATCAGAAGAAGATACAGATAGACATTCGAGCAGAAAATGAATCTTAAAAAGAAGGAGAGGAAAAATTGAAAACTAAACAGGACATTTTAAAACTGGTAGATGAGAATAAGGTCAATTATATCCGTCTCTGGTTCTCCGACATCCTGGGTTCTTTGAAAGGAATGTCGATTACCACCAGAGAGCTGGAAGAGATTATGAATGAGGGGCAGGGATTTGACGGTTCTTCAGTAGAAGGGTTTGTGAGGATTGAGGAAAGCGACCTGGTGGCTATGCCAGACCCTCAGACCTTCAGGATATTACCCTGGTCGGTAAATGACGAAAAAGTTGCCCTGATGGTATGCGATGTCTTGAAACCCGATGGCTCTCCTTTTGCGGGTGACAGCCGTTATGTTCTGAAAAGGATTCTGGAGAAAATACAAAAGAAAGGGTGGACTTTTTACTGTGGACCGGAGATAGAATATTTCTATTTTCCATCCAAGGATAAACCTGAGCCCATTGATGAGGGCGGATATTTCGACTACAGCACAGTTAGTCCCGGGACTAAGATGAGGAAATCAGCCGCTACAGCCCTGGAGAGGATGGGCATACAGGTTGAATGCACTCATCATGAGGTAGCCCCCTCCCAGCATGAGATAGATTTAAGGTATCAGGAAGCCCTGATTATGGCAGATTTTGTGATGTTCTATCGGCTTACGGTCAAAGAGTTAGCTTTAAGGGATGGTTATTATGCCACTTTTATGCCCAAACCTTTGTTCGGGCAGAACGGTTCCGGTATGCATGTTCACCAGTCGATATTTGAGGGTGAGAGAAACATCTTTTTTGATCCAGCTGAGAAAAGGTATCATTTGACCCCTGTTGCCAAACATTATATTGCCGGAGTTTTTAAATATATCCGGGAGATATGCCTGATTTTGAGCCAGTGGGTAAATTCTTACAAGAGACTCGTTCCCGGATATGAGGCACCTGTCTATATCTCCTGGGGAACCAAGAATCGCTCAGCCCTGGTGAGGATTCCTGAATATAAACCGGGCAAGGAAAAAGCCACCCGGCTGGAAGTTCGCTCACCAGACCCGGCCTGTAATCCCTATCTGGCATTTGCCTTAATGCTTGCCGCAGGGTTGAAAGGGATTGAGGATAAATTAGAACTTCCTCCAGCAATGGAAAAAGATATCTTCCATATGTCAAAGGAAGAAAGAGAGAAATATAATATCGGGTGTCTCCCCGGAACTTTAGAAGAGGCTATCAGCGAATTTGAAAAAAGTAAATTAGCAAAAGAGGTTTTAGGCGAGCATATTTTTGAATCCCTGGTGGTTAACAAGAAAGTGGAATGGGATAAATACCGCGTACATGTAAGCAAGTATGAGATAGAGGAGTATCTGCCGATTTTATGAGCCGTAGGGGCACGGTCCCGCCTGCGGCGGGATGCCCCTACCTTGAGCGACCCTAATCCCGCTTACTTTGGGACAAGGAGGGTCGCACTACGGAAAAATGCTTGACAGAACAGAGGTAAAAAAATGAATCCAGTCAAATTAGCTGATGGTGTTTACTGGGTAGGGGCGGTGGATTGGAATACCAGACATTTTCACGGGCATACCTATTCCACTCATCACGGGACGACTTATAATGCTTACCTGATTATAGACGAAAAGATCACTCTGGTGGATACGGTCTTTCCTCCATTTGCAGAGGAAATGATTGGAAGAATGAAACAGATTGTTGATCTACAGAAGATCGATTACGTTATTGCCAATCATGTGGAAACTGATCATTCAGGTTCTTTACCTCAGATAATGAGATTAGCAAGCAAAGCTAAACTTGTGTGTAATATCAGATGCAAAGAGGGTCTGTTAAGGCATTACTATGCTGACTGGGATTTTCATTTAGTCAAAACCGGGGATAAGATAAATCTGGGTAAGAAAAGTTTAAGCTTCCTCGAAGCACCTATGCTCCACTGGCCTGATAGTATGTTCACCTATATAGAAGAGGACCAGATTCTTCTGCCCAATGATGCTTTTGGACAGCATCTTGCCAGCTCGGAAAGGTTTGATGACCAGATAGATGAATGTCTCCTGATGGGTGAAGCAATTAAATATTATGCTAATATCCTTATGCCCTTCGGTTCTATCGTTGTCAAGAAAATTGATGAAATACAAAAATCGGGATGGAAGGTGAGAATGATAGGACCCAGTCACGGAATAATCTGGAGGAAAAATCCGCAAAAAATATTAGAAGCATATCTCAGATGGGGAAAAGGAGAAGTGCAGAACAGGGTGATGATAGCTTTTGATTCTATGTATGGTGCAACCGAGAAGATGGCTAAAGCTATTTCAGAAGGGGTAAAAGAAGAGGGGATTGAATTTGAAATTTACAAGCTTTCTGTTTCCGATAGAAATGATGTAATTACCAGACTTTTGGAAGCTAAAGGGATTCTGATAGGCTCAGCAACAGTGGATAACGATATGTTGCCTGATGTACTTGGTTTCCTGGGCATCTTAAAAGGACTTAAACCAAAAAATAAAATCGCCGGAGCTTTTGGCTCATTTGGATGGTCAGGCGGTGCAGTGAAAAATATCGAAAATATGCTTCAGGAGATGAAAGTCGAGATTTTTGAACCGGGAATTTCTTTTAAATATGTGCCCACGGAGGAAGAATTAAAGCTGTGTTTCGAATTTGGTAGAAGGTTTGCACAGAGGATAAAAGGAGCTAGTAGCACGTAGCAGTAGCGAGTAGAGAATTGCGAGGGGAGAGGGTAAAAAGACGTTAGTGTGCCCGTCGGGTCCCCCGACCCGACGGTGAAATTCTATGCCGTTAAGTAATAGAAAATATTTTGAAGGAAACGGGTATTATATTACAACAAGCGTTAAGAAATTCATTAAGATTTTCAGAGAGAGAAAATATATTGATATTATTTTAGAAAATCTTAACTTTTACAGGAAAAAGTATGGTTTTAAGTTAATTGGCTATGTGATTATGCCTAATCATTTACATCTGATGATTTATCCTGACCAGAAAAGAGTTGCGGAGATTTCAAGATTTATTGAGGATTTTAAGAAATTCACATCAAAGAAATTGCGAGAACTAATGGAGAAAAACAAAAAATCAGGATGGTTAAAGTTGTTTAGATTAAGCGATGACAAAAAAAAGAATTGGAGATACCAAATCTGGCAACCGGGATTTGATGATTTAGGTGTTTATAGTCCCAAAGTAGTAAGAACAAAGCTGAATTATATACATAATAATCCAGTCAGAGCGGGATTAGCAGAACGGCCTGAGGATTATTTGTATTCGAGTGCGAGGAACTTTATATTAAATGACCATTCGGTGATTAAGGTTGATACGGATTTGTTGAGTTTTTAATATTCTTGACTCGCCAGGTCAGGGGACCTGGCGAGCACAGTCTAAACTTTTGGCTTGCCAGATCAGGGAACCTGGCAGGCACAGTTTGCGGAAGCGAGGCTTACATGTGACTGTCGGGTCCCCTGACTCGACGGAATGAATGGCCAAGGAGAATTTAACGAAATGAAAAAATTAAACTTAGCTGTCCTATGTTCTGGCGGGGGGACGAATCTTCAATCAATTATCGATGCTATTGAAAATAAGGAGTTATTTGGTGAGATTAAAATAGTCATCAGCAATAACAGCAAAGCTTTTGCCCTGGAAAGAGCAAATAAGCATAATATCTCTGCCTTACATCTAAGCCATAAGCAGTTTGCCACGCCAGAGGAGTTCGACCAGAAATTGCTTGAGGTCTTGAAGAGCAACCAGATAGATATGATTATCTTAGCCGGTTATATGAAGATGCTTTCACCTACGATTATCAGGACTTATAAGAACAAAATTTTAAATATTCATCCAGCTCTGCTTCCTCATTTCGGAGGTCCGGGTATGTATGGAATACATGTGCACGAGGCAGTCATAAAATCCGGAGTTAAAATCACCGGGGTTACGGTTCATATCGTGGATGAAGTCTATGACCATGGAGCAATTGTAATGCAAAAGGCAGTAGAGGTTAAAGATGATGATACTCCTGAAACTTTAGCTGAAAGAGTTCTCAAAGTCGAACATCAAACTTATAAAGAAGCTATTCAGCTATTTGCAGAAGATAAAGTCGAAATCAGAGATAATAAGACTTATATCAAGCTATAAAACAGATTAGACGAATTACTTAAACAAAAACATTAAGTTAGAAAGGATGGCAATGGAAAAAGCTTTAATCGAAACCAGGATCGAAGAATTCCCTCTTTATGCTAAAGGCAAGGTCAGGGATATCTATGACCTTAAGGACAATCTTTTAATCATTGCTACA